>NZ_PUIA01000085.1 GCF_002967715.1 Blastopirellula marina | reverse complement strand
CCCGGGAGATTGGAGTGTGGCCTGACTCAAGCGACGGAAGAAATTCGTCTCGCTGGTCGGCCGTGAGAGATCTTGTTTGCGGAGGTCTTTGCCGCTTGTGAGATATAAGATACCTGCCTGTGTGTACTCATGTACAGGCTTGTTGGAATGATTTTGGGAAGTTTTTATTTAGAGGAAAACGAGCGAGAAAGTCGGTTTGTAACTAGAAAAGAGGACGCGCGATGAGGAAGGAGTTTAACCGCAGATTACGCGGATGGTCTTTCTCTTGGAATGTGAGAGAGCGGGTACCTGGTTCGCACGCCCAAGCGGACTTGGGCGTGGCACCCGTTGGATTGGGGTTGTTGGTGAGTTGTTACCTGGTTCGACCCTCATCCTAGCCCTCTCGCCGGAGGGGCGAGGGGACTGGAGGTGATAGATACCGTTGGGCTTGGGGAACGGAATTGGTTGCGTGCTTGGTGAGATGATCTGTCGTTTGTGGGTCGTCCTTTGGCTGGGAGGACGACTCGACGATCGGTTTTCGGCGCGTAGGGTTTAACGGCGGCTTGGGTAGTCGTCTCGATCGGCTTCCGCGTCGAATTCAAAGACGTTGTTGCCTGATTTCACCGTGACGACGACCTCTTCGCCTCCGGAGAATTTGGGGGGGAATCGCTCCGGCGTCCCTTTATCGACAACGCGATTGTCGTTAATCGATGGCTCGATGTAGGTCGACAGTCGCACGCGGTTTTCACCTAGCTTGGCCCCCTTTACGCCAGGGGTGTAGTTCAATTCGTAGGAACCGTCCGATTGGGTGATCGCCATGGCAGCACGACCTCCTTCGACGGGAACGAACGTGACAACGGCTTTCTCTACCGGCTGGCCGTTGATGTTCACAACGCCGGTGACGTGGCCGTACTCGCTGCTGCTGAATTGGCACCCAACGGCGCAAAGCAATAGTCCGCAGATGCTGAAGGAAAGTGCAAGATGCTTCATCGTCTCGAATTCCGAAGGTGGGGGAGGGAGTCAAAAGTCAGTAAGGCTCACCACTGGGCAATGCCTGGCAGGTGAGCCTTATGGTTTTCGGAAACAGAGAATTTAGAACGAACCGACAACCTGGCCGTCGTCCTTTTGAACCAAACGTTCCAGGGTGCTGTTGGGGACATCGTTGTTGCCACCATCGGGATTGTGGTCGATCGTTTCCGGGATGAAGCGAACCGAGCCGTCTCCTAAGACAAAGTTCGCCCCGCCAGGGTGATTCGAAGCGAATCCTTGACGATGAGCGTTGTCGGCGTTGCTGACCGTGGAGTTGATCGGGTAATTCGTGGCACCGCCAACATAGAAGTATCCCATCTGGACACCCTTGGTCGAGTGAGCGCCATCGTCGTTGCCGGCATGGCCAAAGACGACGCCACTACCGATGAGTTCGCCACCGAGTTGGTAACACCGTTCGCCAACCAACAGCGTGTTGGAAAGACCATCGGTGATGTTGGCGAAGTTGACGACGGGGCTGTAACGGCTCCAAATAAAGCATCCGTCAGGATGGTCGGTCGACGAACCGCGGTAAATCATGTCTTTGTCATTTACGACAATGTAATCAGAACGAGCCAGGTAGGTGGTGCCGTTGCCGCTATCGTAGGGAACTGGCTTCGATTCGTTCAGTTCGGGGCCAGCCGTTGAAGGGCACATGAACGCATCGATCGGGGTTTGCAGAATCTTAAGCAGATTGGTGTTTGCCACGGCACCATGCAGCGTGTTGCCGCTGGTCTTTTGCGGCCAGTTACGGCTGACGCTGGTGCCTTGCGTTGGGTCGAGCTGTTCGACCACGTTGCCTAGTTCCATTTGCGGCATCACCAGCATCGCCCAGCCCCAGTTGGCCTGAGTGTTGTCGTTGCCGAAGTCTTCGTGGCTCATCGGCGGCAACTTGCCGTAGGTGTCGTGAAAATTGTGCATCGCCAGCCCCAGTTGCTTGAGGTTATTGGTGCACTGCATGCGACGCGCTGCTTCGCGGGCCTGTTGAACGGCAGGCAATAGCAGCGCGATCAACACACCGATGATGGCGATAACCACCAATAATTCCACTAACGTAAAAGCACCTCGAACACGAACGTGCTGCGGGATCGCTGGCATGATTCCACGGCGCGGCTGCTGTGACAACATAAGAGCTCCGAAACCAATAATGACGAAAAGAGACAAAAAAACTATGCAACATTGAATATTATTGCTACGTGCCATGATAGATATGAGTTAGAGCGGCGTAAACCTGCGAATTCCCGCGATTCACCCTAAACACAGGGGTAATGAGTGCTTTTCGCTTCAATGTGATAAGTAAAAAAGTATGTAAATAACAACAAGGAAATTCTTGCGTGTTTACTCTGTCGGTTTTAGGGGATGGAAATAGATCTAATACCATTCTTTCATGGTATTAGCGCAGGGAAGCAAAGGCCTTCAAGAGTTGGCGGAAGCGCCACGCATGCCGCACGACTAAAGAGAAAAGCGTGCGTTAATTGTTAAAATATAAAGGCTATAACGGAGGGGCGACGGGACAGGAGTGGTTCGCACGCCTAAGCGGACTTGAGGGTGTCCGATAATTCAATTCCGGAAAAAGCATACTGTTTAGCCGTTTAGCAATCAGCGAGTTTCCTATTGGTTGAACCCGTCGCTAGAGTGCTTCTGGTATGCCCATTTTCTCGGGGTTTTATACGATTTGAATTATCGGACACCCTCAAGCGGACTTGGGCGTGGTACCCGTTGGATTAGGATTGTTGGTGAGCTGGTACCAGCTTCGCCCCTCACCCCGGAGGGTCGAGGGGGCTGGAATTGTTGGTACTTGGCGCTGGCGTTTTAGCGGGGACCGATTTTATCCATGCCCATGTAGGGGCGGAGGACTTCGGGGACTTCGATGCTACCGTCAGCTTGTTGGTAGTTTTCCAGTACGGCGATCAGGCCGCGGCTGAGCGCGATGGCGGTGCCGTTCAGGGTGTGGGCGAAGTGGGTTCCCTTTTCCCCTTTCACCTTGTAGCGAATGTTCAGGCGGCGGGCCTGGTAGTCGGTGCAGTTTGAGGTGCTGGTCACTTCGCCGTATTCGCCAGCTTCGCCGCGGCCCGGCATCCAGGCTTCCAGATCGAACTTGCGGTAGGCAGGGCCACCCAGGTCGCCGGTGGCCGTATCGACCACGCGGTACGGGATCTTCAGGCCATCGAAGATCTTGCATTCCAGGTCGCGGAACTTAGTGAGGGTCGCTTCGCTGTCTTCCGGCAAGGTGAACGCGAACATCTCGACCTTGGTGAACTGATGCACTCGGTAGAGACCTCGCGACGCACGGCCGGCCGCGCCCGCTTCAGTGCGGTAACAGTGGCTGATACCGCAGAATAGTTGGGGTAGTGTTTCGGCTTCGAGCGTCTTGCCGGCGTACATGCCGCCGAGGGTGATCTCGGCCGTGGCGACCAGGTTCAGGTCGGTGTGTTCGATGCTGTAGATTTGCGTTTCGGGACCACGCGGGATGAAGCCGACGCCGTGCAGGATCTCGGTGCGGGCCATGTCCGGTGTGATGGTCGGGACGAACCCTTCCTTGACCAATAGGCTGACAACATACTGCTGCAGGGCCAGTTCCAGCAGCACGGCTTCGTTCTTCAGGTAGTAGAAGCCAGCGCCGGCAACTTGGGCACCTGCTTCGAAGTCGATGAGGTCGAGCTTCTCGCCCAGTTCAACGTGGTCGAGAACCTTGAAGTCGAACTTGCGGGGCTCGGTTGCGCCGCGCTGGATCTCGAGGTTGCTCTTGTCGTCTTCGCCGATCGGGGCGTCGGGGTGGGTCAGGTTGGGTACGATGCGGAGGATCTCGACGATTTGCTCTTCCAGCTTGTCGACTTCGGTCGAGGCGTCGTCTTTCAACTGACGCAGACGTTTACCTTCGGCGATGATGTTGGGACGCTCTTCCGGCGTGGCCTTGCCGACGGTCTTGTTGATTTCGTTGGCCTGGCGGTTGAACTCTTCGGCTTCCTGCAGCTTGGCCTTACGAGCCGTTTCGAGCGCGACGATCTGATCGACGTCGGCTTGAACCCCGCGGTTCTCGCAGTTCTTCTTCACGAGTTCGACGTTTTCGACAACAAACTTCCGGTCGAGCATGGGTTGAGATCTTTGGGGTTAGCGTGTGGTGTATTCGTTGTATTGAGGGGTGGGACGTTCGTGCCCTGTTCGTCCCCTCCCCCTAGCCCTCTCCTCGTAGGGGCGAGGGGACAGGAATTTCAATTACATATCGATCTTGGCCAGTTCGGCCCATAGTTGGGCGCTGGCGGCGATGCCTCGCTGGAAATCGGCGAGGTTGAACTTTTCGTTAGGGCTGTGGGTGTTATCGTCATCCAGTCCCCAGCCCAACAGCAGAACATCGGAGCCAAGCTGCTGGGCGAAGTTGGCGACGATCGGAATCGATCCCCCTTCGCGAATCAACACCGGTGCGGCACCGAAGCCTTGTTCGATGGCGTCGCTGGCGGCCTTGATGTAGGGGCTGTCAGTGGCAACGACAAAGCCAGGCGAACCGTGATGCTCTTTGAACTCCATCTTGATGCCGGTGGGGCAGATCTTTTCGAGGTGTTCGCGCAGAGCCTTGCCGATCTTGTGCGGACATTGATCCGGCACCAGGCGGCAGCTGAACTTGGCCGATGCTTCGCTGGGCAGCACGGTTTTGGCACCTTCGCCTTGGTAGCCGCTAGTCAGACCGTTGATATCCAGGGTTGGTCGAGCCCAGCGACGTTCGAGCGTGGTGTACCCTTCTTCTCCATGGACATCGTCGATGCCCAATTGTTCTTTGAATTTTTCTTCGTTGAAGGGAAGTTCGGCGAAGTTTTCGCGTTCGTCGCCGGACATCGGTTTGACGTCGTCGTAGAAGCCGGGGATGTGAATCCAGCCGTGCTCGTCGATCAGCGTGTTGAGCATTGCACACAGGGCATTGGCCGGGTTGCGAACGCTGCCCCCGAACGAGCCACTGTGCAGATCGCGGTTGGGGCCGACCAACTTCAGTTCAAAGTAGGCAATCCCCTTCAGCCCATAGGTGATGGCCGGCTGGCCTGGGGCGAACTGGCTGCTGTCGCTAATCACGACGACATCGTTGGCCAACAGTTCCTTATTTTCTTCGATGAACGGAGCGAGGTTGGCACTGCCGATTTCCTCTTCCCCTTCGATCAAGAATTTCACTTGGATGGGCAACTCGCCTACCGACTTCATCCAGGCAGTTGCCCCGAATACATGAGTCAGCATCTGGCCTTTATCGTCGGTGGCACCGCGGGCCACGAGGTTGCCGTCGCGCTCGGTGGGTTCGAAGGGGGGCGTAACCCACAGGTCGAGCGGTTCGGGGGGTTGGACGTCATAGTGTCCATAAACGAGGGCTACGGGCTTGCCTGGCACCGGTGGGCTCTCGGCATAGACAATCGGGTGTCCCTTGGTGGGGATGACTTTCGTTTCAAAGTTCAGTTCTTTGAAGCGAGCCGCGACCCAGTCGGCAGCGGTCTTAACGTCTTCTTTATGCCGACTATCGGTGCTGACGCTGGGAATTCGGAGCAACTCTTTGAGCGACTCGACGAAGTTTCCACGATTCTCATCTATAAAAGTTTTCAGATCCGGCATGGCTTATCCAATTGGACTTGGTCACGGCATGGTTTGGCTTTTGAAACGCCAAAATTATCTTCCGACCCGTAAAGCCGTACAATATAATACGACTTGCAGTAAATGGACATTGCACCCATCCCTCTCGCAACCATTTCGGGGGCCACGCGAGGGGGTAGATTCCTGTTGAATTTCGAGAAGTTAACAGTGGGCGACTCTAACACGTCAGTAGCAGAACCTTGGGAAGCGACGACGGTTTCGACCAAAACCAAACCCAAGAATAAGCAAAAACCGAAGCGCCAGCCTCGTTATCACGTCATGCTGTGGAACGACGACGACCACACGTATGAATACGTCATATTGATGATGCATGAACTGTTCGGACACCCAGTTGAGAAGGGTTTCCAGATTGCCAAGACGGTCGATTCCGACGGCAAGGCGATCTGCCTGACCACAACCAAAGAGCATGCCGAGCTGAAGCGGGACCAGATTCATGCCTACGGCAAAGACGATCTGATCGCTCGTTGCCGCGGTTCGATGTCTTCCACGATCGAGCCAGAGTGTTAAAATGGCCTGTTCGCTCTCCTACTTTTGGAGAGAACAGGGGCGTTGGTTCTTCCGCCTGCGATTGTTCGCCCCTCACCCTAACCCTCTCTCCTGAGGGGCGAGGGGACCAGATTTTTGGAAGCACTCTTTAGCCCCTACCATCTGCTGATGAGCGATCTCAAGCTGAAGACCCTTACCCTGGGGTGCAAGGTCAACCAATACGAAACCGAACTGGTTCGCGAAGGGCTTGCGCGCGGCGGCTATCGAGATGCAGACGACAGCGAAGCGGCTGACGTGTGCGTGGTGAATACCTGCACGGTGACCAACGAGGGGGACTCGAAAAGCCGCCAGGCCATTCGCCGGCTGGCCCGCGACAACCCGAACTCCAGGATCGTGGTCATGGGCTGCTATGCGACCCGAGCCCCGAACGAGCTGAAGGTGCTACCTAATGTCTCGGAAGTGGTGACCGACAAACGGGAGATCCCCGACCTTTTAGGCCGGATGGGGGTGATCGACATTCCCGATGGAATCTCGAAGTTCGGCGATCGCCACCGCGCTTATGTGAAGGTGCAGGACGGCTGCCTGCTGCGGTGTAGCTTCTGTATCATTCCGTACGTTCGGCCTGAGATGTACAGTCGACCCTCGGGGGAGATCGTCGACGAAGTGGCTCGCCTGGCTGGCAATGGGTTTCGCGAGATCGTGCTGACCGGCATTCACCTGGGGCATTACGGAGTCGACCTGAACAAGGGGAAGCCGAAGACCGATTGGGTTCGTCTGGCCAAGCTAATGGAAATGCTTTCGCAGATCGACGCCGACTTCCGCGTGCGTCTTTCCAGCATCGAAGCAACCGAGGTCACCAAAGAACTGATCGAGGTGATGGCCCAGTACCCCGACAAGATCTGCCCGCACCTGCACATCTCGATGCAAAGCGGTTCCGACTCGGTCCTGCGGCGGATGCGACGTCGTTGGGGCAGCCAGCGTTTCATTGACCGCTGCAAACTGTTGAAGGACTCGATCGATAAGCCGTCGATCTCGACCGACATCATCGTCGGTTTTCCCGGCGAGACCGAAGAAGAGTTCCAGGAAACCTGCCACGTGTCGGAGACGGTGGGCTTCTCAAAGATCCATATCTTCCCGTTCAGTCCTCGCAAGGGAACGCCGGCCGCCGAGATGGCCGACCAGGTCCCTGGCGACGTGAAAGCCGACCGCCGGGCTCGCCTGGCCGCGGTCGAAGACAAGACCCGCGAGACGTACTACGAAAGCCTGGTAGGGGATACGCTGGACGTGCTGATTGAAGCGGAAGACCGCGACGACGCCAGTTTCGCCATGGGGACTTCGTGCCGTTATGCTCCTGTTTATGTCGATCGATCAAAGGTCGAAATCGGTGAACGCTACCAGGTGAAGATCGATCGGGCCGAATCGACGCGGGTGCTTGGAACCGTGATTTTACCGAGGTAGATTCGCGTCTTCGTGTGCCTGTGCATCCCGTTAAGGTTTCGCAAAATCTCGTCTAGCGCATCCTGTAAGCGTGAAGTTTCGTACGCATCACCTATAAAATGTGTGATTTCTGGTAAAGGATCTGGGCAGGCGAGGGTGACTACATGTTCGGTAACTTGGCTCGCAATCAAAGGGCCCAGTGGTACGCGGTTGCTCTTCTAATTGCTGTTGCTACGGTTGCCGTCTACCACCGCACGTTTCAGTACCCGTTCCATCTCGATAGCGCCGCCCACGTTCTTAACTATCCGACGTTTGACGAGTTTGCCTGGAAAAACATCCACCTGCGCTCACGTGGGCTGGTCGATTTCACCTGGACTCTCCAGCGATCGTGGGGAGGAGATGCACCACTTGGATACCATTTGGTGAACTTGATCATTCACGTGGCAGCCTCGATCACGCTGTTTGGGTTTCTCCAAGTTACGCTTCTCCAGCCGCGGGTTTCTGAGGGAATTCGTCGGCACGCGTTCCTCTTGTCGGGGATCATTGCCCTGGTCTGGGCGGTTCACCCTCTTCAAACGCAATCGGTGACCTATATCGTTCAGCGTTACGAGTCTTTGATGGGCTTATTCTTTCTGCTTTCTATCCTGTGTTTTGCCGTTGGGCACAATTCCAAGAACATGGTCTTCTGGCGGTTAGCATGCGTCGCATTTGGCTTTGCTGCGGTCTCGTGCAAAGAAGTCGCGGTTGTACTTCCATTGGTGATTCTGTGGTACGACCGTGCTTTGTTATCCGAATCGTGGAAGTCGCTATTTCGCAGAAACTGGTTTGTCTACCTCGGATTGATGGCGAGTTGGATTCTGATCGTGCACTTTTTTGACTTGCCGCCAGAACATTTCCAACACTACGGTGTCGCGGTGGTCAACGAGACCGTCATCACTGAAGGCGGAACCGAACGGCGCACGGTTGGCCCGACCGAGTACCTATACAGCCAGACCAAGGTCATTCCGTTTTATCTATGGCTCTCGGTGATTCCCAATGGGCAATCGCTCGACCACGGCTGGCGGGCAACGTTCTCCCTGGTGGACGCGCTATTGCCTGGCCTGTTCATTCTATCGCTGATTGGCCTGACGATTTGGGCTACGTTTCGCAACCCATTGCTCGGTTTTTGGGGAGGGTGGTTCTTCCTGATTCTTGCACCGACTTCTTCCTTTCTGCCCATTCAAGACATCGCTTTCGAGCACCGGATGTACCTTCCACTGGCAGGCGTGCTGTCGGTTCTCGTTTTGGGTGGCTACCAGGCAATTAGCTACGGGATAGGCCAGCAAGATGCTGCGGGAACGGACGTGCTTGGCCGCGTCGTTCTGGGTATCGGTGTCGTTGCTGTCTTAGGGTATGGGGTCTGCACGATTGCCCGCAATGAGGTCTACCGTTCTTCGAATGCGATGTGGCAGGATGTCATCGCGAAGAACCCGCAACACTTTCGTGGCTACTCGCAGTTGGCCAACGTCTATCTCAAGGAAGGGGACATCGAGAAAGCGACTCCACTGCTTACCAAGGCGATTGAGCTTTACCCGACCGTGGGTTTCACCAAGGCCCATGGGGATTTGTTTTACGAGCAGGGGCTGGAGGCAATTGCGAAAGGTGACGAGAACCTTGCCCGGCAGTACTTCGAAATTGCCATCCGGGGCAACCCAAGGGACGATCGCATCTGTGTCGCTATCGCGCAGCTTGAGCAAACACAAAATCCAGAGAGAGCCATGGCATTTCTCCGCAGAGCCGTGGAACTCAATCCGAACAACTCGGAAGCCTACAACCGGTTGGCATCGATTGTTCAGCACTATGATCGACCCACCGCGATATCGCTCTTCCAAAAGGCAATCCAAGTCGCCCCCGAGAACGTTCACGCCCATAATAATCTGGCAAACGCGTACGCTCACCAAAAGCAATGGAGTGATGCGATCCGCCATTATAAGGCGGCCCTCTCTCTTGAGCCTGGCATGCAGGCAGCCGCCAAAAACCTGGCGATCGTACAAGAGATGCAAAAAGCCAGCGAAGGTGCTGCCGGGCGTAACTAACCGGTGGGATATAACCGGACCAACCGGCACATCCCTCGCACGCGTCAAAGATTAAATTCTTTCACAATGCAGTGCTAGCACTGCCGATGTACTGTTCGTTGAGTTGTTTCTTGAAATCAGCAACTACGAACTGACGCGGGCAGCGGCACACTATGAATGCGCAAAATTCAAAGCTGGGTATCAATACCGGGATTCTGCTGGAAGCAGGCACCAACGAGGCCGAGATCCTCGTGTTTGAGGTGGCCGGGCAAACCTTTGGCGTGAATGTCGCCAAGGTGAAGGAAGTCCTCGGAATCACCAAAGTGACAGGCCTGCCGGAAGGGCATCCTTCGATTGAAGGGGTAGTGCGAATCCGACAAGATGTCGTGACGCTGATCCATCTGGGGAACTTCCTGTACGGCGATGTGCCGGAAGTCGCTTCCAAGGATAGCGATTGTTTGCTGCTGTTGGAATTCAACCAGCGTCCCCTCGCGTTCCGCGTGAATCGCGTGCACCGTATTTATCGCGTCAGCTGGAAGGCAACGCGACCTCTGCCGTTGACCCCCGGTATGAACGCCCCGATTACCAGTGTCGTGCTGATCGACGGAAAGCTGGTTCAGATTCTCGATTTCGAGTCGATCGGTGCCGATGTGGCTGGCATTTGTGACGAGCCAGCCAGTAGTGCGGGCGTTGCGCGGATCGATGCTCCGAACATTCCGGTTGTGTTCGCGGAAGATTCTCGCATGATCTCCGAGATGATCGGCGACCACCTGCAAGATGCCGGCTTCACCAACGTCCACGGCTTTGTCGACGGCCAGGCTGCCTGGGATTACCTGGAAGCTTTGGCCGAAGACGAGACAGTCGAGACGATTCGCGACAAGGTGGGCATCCTGATCACCGATATCGAGATGCCCCGCATGGACGGCTTCAGCCTGGCCAAGCATGTCCGCATGCACCCGGTGTTGGGCTCGCTGCCGATTGTGATCTTCTCGTCGCTCGTTTCACGCGACAATCAGAAGAAGGGGCAGCAAGTGGGTGTCGATACCCAGGTTCCCAAGCCGCGCTATGGCGAACTGCTGGAAAAGACACGGCAACTAGTGGGCCTTTCGCAGCTGGTCGAAGCGTAGTCGCTTCGCCTTGCTAGCACGGGCATAAGTTTTCTGAAAATCTGAGAGGAATTGTCTCAAGATTCCTCTTGTGGCGACCGACGCCCTGTTGGTACTGTTCCCCCGACTATTCCCGGCCCAAGATGGGCTTGGGATCGATCGATGCATTTGTTGTCACATGAGGGGAACAAGCAAGGATGTTTGTCCACACGAATTTGCGCCTGGCCTTGGCAATGGGCCTTGTTGCTGCAGTTACCACAACAACCTGGGCCGCTCCACCATGGGCCAATCTCATTCCTTTTCAGCGTGTGGAAGCTGACGCCGAAAAGAGCTACGAGCTGACCGAAGACCAAGGTCCCTGGCTGATCATGGCCACGAGCTTCTCTGGTCCGGGTGCCGAAAAAGACGCCAACGACCTGGTTTTGGAACTTCGCAAAGACTACGGTCTGGAAGCCTATACCTGGCATCAAAACTACGACTACACCGACACCGTCGTCGGCAAGGGGTACGATCGTTACGGCGGCCCTAAGAAGATGAAGTACATGAACGACGTCAGCTTCACCAGCTACGCGGTCATGGTCGGCAACTTCCAAACGGTGGAAGAAAGTGGCGTCGAAAAGACCCTCAGCAAGATCAAAACGGCCAAGCCAAAGGTCTTTAGTGCTAGCTACACCGTCAAGAACGACACGATCAAAACCATTCGCCAGAGGTTACGCGAAGCGATCGATTCGGAAGATGACAAAGAAAAAGGCCCGATGGGCAATGCGTTTGTCACCCGCAATCCGCTGCTGCCGGAAGAATACTTCCGCCCCAAAGGCATCGATGACCTGGTCCTGAAGATGAACAAGGACAGCCAAAACAGCCTGCTTAACTGTCCTGGCAAGTACACCGTGCGTGTGGCGACCTTCCGCGGTGCCGTAGAACTCGATCAGAAGAAGATCGATGAGATCGAAAAGAAGAACATCGTCAGCGGAACCCGCCTGGCCGTTGCCGCTGAGAAGGCCGAGAAGCTGGCCGATGCCCTTCGCAAGCAAGGGGTCGAAGCCTATACGTTCCACGATCGATCGGAAAGCATCGTCACCGTCGGATCGTTTGAAACGGTTGGTACCCCGCGCCGCGACGGGAAGATTGAAATCAACCCGCAAGTCAAACGTATTATGGATGGCTACAAAGGGGGAACCGGTACCGCGACCATCGAAGGTGGCACGGCTCCTTCCTACAAGCCGCGTTCGCTCAATGGAATTATCTTCGATGTTCAGCCACTTCCCGTGGAAGTTCCGAAGGTGAGTATCGCCGCCGACTACGCACGACGCCCACTTCGCTAGAACCATCGCGAACGACACCAGATCAATCATGCCAGGTTCCACGATCCTTCGTGGAACCTTTTTTATGCGCTCGTTTCTCGTTACGATGTCCTCAGCCGACAACGAAACTACCAGCCCCGAAAAGAATACGAGCAATGTCCGACAACCGGCAAATGGTGCTAGGCACTTACAATCAAAAGAAGCGGGGTGAACTGCAGCGTCTGATGGTGCCGCTGGGCATCGAACTGAAAACGCTGGAAGAATTTCCCGCTGCCATCGAGGTAGTCGAAGATGGTCACTCTTTCGCCGAGAACGCCGCCAAGAAGGCAACCCAGCAGGCGGTTGCGATCGGGCAATGGGTATTGGCTGAAGATAGCGGGCTGTGTGTCGATGCGCTCAAAGGTGCCCCGGGGATCTATTCGGCCCGGTTCTCAGGCGACGATGCGACCGACGAGAAGAACAACGACCTGCTATTGGAAAAGTTGGAAGGCCTGCCACCGGAAAAACGGGGTGCCCACTACGTGTGCCACATCGTCCTTTCCAATCCGCAGGGAGAGGTCGTGCTTCAAGCGGAAGACAAATGCCATGGTCGAATCATCACCCAACGCCGCGGCACCCATGGTTTTGGCTACGATCCGCTGTTCGAGCTGCGGGAATATCATCGCACGTTTGGCGAGATGGGGCCGGCGATCAAGGGGTTGATCAGCCACCGGGCCAAAGCATCCCGGGCATTCGTCGAGCAGTTGGGGGCAATGTTGGCAAAGAATCCAACGCTATTAGCCCAATAAGACGGTCAAGAAGTAAAATGAGCAGACGCCGTTGGATGAGTTCCGGACGTCTGCTCGTATAAAATTAGACCGTGTTATAATCTACCTAGGGATGATAACCGTGATCCCTACTTTTTGGCAAGGCGTAATTCACATCTTTTTTTTGAGATATTAATCCATGGTTTGGGCTCGCGTCGCTTCATCTGCCGTTACGTGTTTGCTCGTCACGATTTGCGGCATGATACCCCTGGCTGATGCTAAGGCCGACCCCCCCCATCGAGATGCCAAATCGGTCAAGCAATGGGTGGACGGTCAGATCGGTTCGTTAGTCGAAATCTACCAAGACTTTCATACGCATCCAGAGGTTTCGTTTCAGGAAGAGCAAACCGCCAAGCGGCTGGCCGACCTGCTGAAAACGGCCGGTTACGAGGTTACGACCGGCGTGGGTGGACATGGCCTGGTGGCCCTGCTGCGTAACGGCGAAGGATCCACCGTGATGCTGCGGACCGATCTCGACGGGCTGCCGGTAACCGAGAACACCGAACTGGTATATGCCTCGAAAGAGAAGGTCACGCTGGAAGATGGCACCCAGTCGGGCGTGATGCATGCGTGCGGCCACGATATCCATATGACCAACGTGCTGGGCACTGCCCGGTATATGGCCACGCATCGCGATCAGTGGCACGGCACGCTGATGGTCATCGGCCAGCCGGCCGAAGAAAAAGGGCAGGGGGCCAAAGCAATGCTCGAGGACGGGCTGTTCGAGCGCTTCCCGAAGCCAGACTATGCGATTGCTTTGCATGTCGATCCCAACCTGCCGACCGGTACAGTGGGATATCGTGCCGGCTACGCGATGGCCAATGTCGATAGTGTCGATATTTATGTGCAGGGAAAGGGAGGCCACGGCGCTCATCCTTATGCGACGGTAGACCCGATCGTCCAGGCCGCCCAGTTGATTCTCGATCTGCAGACGATTGTCAGCCGCGAGATCAAACCGACCGATCCGGCCGTTATTACGGTTGGTGCGATCCATGGGGGAACCAAGCACAACATCATCGGCGACGAGTGTCATTTACAACTGACGGTACGCAGCTACGGCGATGAAGTCCGCAAGCAGTTGCTCGATGCGATCCAGCGTAAGGCCAAAGCGGTCGCGATCAGCTATCGGGCCCCCGAACCGAAGATCGTGATCAGCGAAGGAACGCCAAGCCTGTTTAACGATAAGCACCTCACCTGGCGAATCGTGAAGCACTTCAATCATGCGTTTGGCGATGAAAAGATTGTGCCGATCGATCCTTCGATGGGGGGCGAAGACTTCAGCCGATATGGGCTCGCTGGCGTGCCGATCTTCATGTACCGATTAGGCTCGGTGGATGCGAAGCGGCTCGATCGTTACCAGCAATTGGGGCAAGATCCCCCATCGCTACACTCGCCGTTGTATTATCCCGATGCCGAGCAGTGCCTAGAGACCGGCGTGAGTGCGACGGTGATCGCGCTGCTGGAGCTTTTCGAGAACAAACCGGACTCGCAGTAATGCATCGGCGAACGCTAATTGGAATGTGGGGCGGTTACGTTCTGCTGGTAATCGTGGTCGTTTACGGCTTACTGCAAACTCGCCAGTGGGTCGCTTTGACGTACAATACGCCGCAAGCCACCGAAAACTGGCAGAAGCTGACCGAAGAATTGGATCAGCGGCAGGATCGCGACCATACAAGTGCTATCAGGCCCGTTCAACGGAGCGCAGAACCACCAATTAAGATTCTCTTTTCCAAGAACTTTCCCACCATCGTTACCTGGAGCCTGGTGATTCTGAGTATCCTATACTGGAGCGTGGGAATAATGATTGCCGGTGCGCTGCGAACACCTAATCATCATCCTACGTCAATTGGTGATGACGCCCCCACATGAGTTTAACACCCAAGACGCCCTTTCCCATCAAGGGCCATTGATCGGCGATACATGGCTCCATCCAGTCGGGAATTCGAGACGCACTCACCAGAGTTATCCTTGGTGCGTCTACCCATTCGCGATGATCATATCGCCCAAGCCACGACAGCACTGCTGCTAATCGTGCTCGCATTTCTAACCTATTCAGGCACGGTGCATGTCTGGGTCTCGCTGGTGGTCGTGCTGGCTTGCCTGGCCGCAACTTGGAAGATGTTCGTTCCGGTACGTATCGACCTGGGACCACGCGGCGTCATTCAGAATTCATTTCTCGGAAGCCGCAAGACGCCTTGGCGAGAGATCGCTCGCTTTGAAACGCATGCCCAAGGGGTGATCCTTTACCTCACGCAGGACGACTCTCCTTTGGCAGGCTTCGCCTCAATCGACCTGGCTTGCCGTAGCATGAAACCAGAAGTCGAAGCGATCGTGCGGTTCTACATGGAATCGAGACGCATGCGAACAGGCTCGTCGATCGTGAAGATGGCCGACGACCTCTCGAATTCCAAATCGGGATCGGCTGCGAGTTAGGCCGACTTATCGCTAGTAAAGAAGCAGGCAGCCGGATGAGGTTTCCCTTCCAGTGGCGGTGGGCTGGCCGTGCATTTCTCAGGCTGCACAATCGGGCAGCGATCGGCAAAGGGACAGCCGGGATAGAACGTATCGGGCGAGGGGACTTCCCCTTGCAGGACGATACGCTGCCGTTTGCGTTCGATATCGGGATCTGGCACCGGAATGGCCGACAGCAGAGCTTGCGTGTAGGGGTGCATCGGTTGCCGGAACAACTCTTGCGATTCGGAAAGCTCGACGATGCGTCCCAGGTACATCACACCGATACGATGCGAGATATGCCGCACGACGCTCAAGTCGTGCGCGATGAAGACATAGGCGACTCCCAGCTTCTGCTGAAGATCCATCAGCAGGTTGATCACCTGGGCCTGAATGGAAACGTCGAGCGCGGAGATGGGTTCGTCGCAGACAATAACCTTCGGTCGGGCGGCCAGTGCCCGAGCAATACCAATACGTTGTCGCTGCCCACCAGAGAACTCGTGCGGATAGCGATTCACGAAGCGTGGATTGAGCCCGACGACATCCATCAGCCGCATCACTTCCAGCTTGCGATCGAGGCCCGATTTCAGCCCGAAGATCGACAAGGGCTCGCCAATGATCGTGCCGACGGTCATACGCGGATTGAGCGAGGCGTACGGATCCTGAAAGATCATCTGCAGGTCGCTGCGATGATGTCGCATGGCAGCCGGCGAAAGGTTGTCGATTCGTTTTCCGGCTAGGTGAATAGTACCATCGGTCGGCTTGACCAGGTTCATAATGGCTCGGGCCGTGGTTGATTTTCCGCAACCACTTTCCCCCACCAGCCCAAACGTTTCGCCTGGCTTCACGTCAAAGGAAACGCCATCGACGGCCCGCACGAATTCGGTATGGGACGCGAACCAACTGCCGCGACGGACCGGAAAGTGAACTTTCAGGTCGCGGACTTCGAGAACAGGAGAGGCGTCTGATGCTTGTGACATGGATGCAGTAGCTTAGGCTAAGTCGTTAGGGAGTGGCAGTCGGTGGAACCGGCGGATCGAGCTTGGTGACATCGCGAATACACGCGTGCAAGGTTCCGTTGTCGATTTGAACGAGCGGCGGATCGGTCTTCAGGCATTCGTCGACGTGATAGGGACAACGCGGATAGAACGAACAGCCGGGGATGGCCTCGCTCATGTCTGGCGGCTGACCCTTGATGGGCGAGAGTTCGGCTCCGACTTCTTCGTCGATGCGCGGAATCGAATTGAGCAGGCCCAGCGTATAAGGGTGACGTGGGTCGGTGAATAGATCATGGACCCTGGCTTGTTCCACCTTGCGACCGGCGTACATCACCAGCACGTCGTTGGCCATGTTGGCGATCACGCCCAGGTCGTGGGTGATCATGACGATCGCCGTGTTGTGTTCCTCTTGCAGCTCCTGCATCAGTTCCAGAATCTGGGCCTGGATGGTGACGTCGAGCGCGGTGGTCGGTTCGTCGGCGATCAGGATCTCGGGATTACACGAGAGTGCCATCGCGATCACGACGCGTTGCCGCATACCGCCAGAGAACTCGTGCGGATAGTTGAACACGCGGCGTTTGGCACCGGGGATGCCTACTTTTTCGAGCATCTCGACCGCGCGGTCGAGGGCTTCTTTGTAGGAAAGCCCCAGATGCTTTCGCGTGACCTCGGTCAGCTGTTCGTCGATGGTCAGGAATGGATTGAGCGTGGTCATCGGGTCCTGGAAGATCATCGCGATGCGGTTCCCGCGAATCGACGCGAGTTCCTTATCGTTCATCTTCAGCAGGTCGCGGCCGTTGTACATGGCACTGCCGCTGGTGATCTTGCCGGGGGGCTGGGGAATGAGCCCTAGCATGGCCAGGTTGGTGACCGACTTGCCAGAGCCAGACTCACCCACGATGCCTAGTGTTTCGCCAGCTCGCAGATCGAAATCGACCCCGCGAACGGCTTTGAAGATACCTTCTTCGGTGCGGAATTCGACGGCCAGGTCACGCACTTCCAGTAGCACTTTGCCGGTGCCGGAAGGTTTGTCGATCGTCGAGACGCTCGTTGTTTCACCAGTCACAAACTTACCCTTATCGATTCTTCATTCGCGGGTCGAGCGCGTCACGCAGGCCGTCACCCAGAAAGTTCAACGAGTACAACGTCGATGCCAAAGCCAAAGCAGGGAAGACCACCAGCCACCAGTAGATTTTGACCGGCGTGATCACCTTCAGACCTTCTTCGGCCAGCACACCCCAGCTCACTGCCGGGGCTTCGACACCCAGGCCGAGAAACGACAGGAACGCCTCGAACAGCATCACCGCCGGGATGGTCAGTGTCAGGTAAACGATCACGATGCTCATCACGTTCGGTACCAGGTGCAGAAAGACAATTCGCATCCCGCTGGCTCCCACCGTGCGAGCCGCGTCGACGAATTGTTCGTTCTTCAAGCTGATGATCTGGCCTCGTACCACGCGGGCCATCGTCAGCCAGTAGACGGCCCCGATCACGATATACAGAATCACGATGCGGCTGATGCCGTAACTTTCCAGCCACTTTTTGACGTCGTCTTCGCTGAGGATCGTAATCAGAAACAGCACCAGGAAGATGAACGGAACCGAATACAAGATGTCGACTACCCGCATCATGAAGTCGTCGACGATCCCACCTGAGTAACCGGCGATTGCCCCGTAGCTGACCCCAATAATCAGCGAAACGAGCGTGGCCACCAGCCCCACAATCAGCGAAACGCGGGCCCCATAAAACAGACGCGAAAGGAGGTCACGCCCCAGCAGGTCGGTACCACAGATACTGGGCAGGCAGTAGTCTCCAAAGATCGCCAACCGGATATGCAGCAGGAACATGTCGAGGCCGGTCGGGTCGGTCCACAGTTCGCCGACGCGGCGATCGAACTCTTCCCCTTCCAGGTCTTTCAGGTGCAGGCTGACGGGGACGGTTTGTTTCTCCCCTTCTGCGTTCGCCTTCTGGGTGGTCGAGTGGAATTCTGGAGGCAAGGCCAGGCGATTGGCCAGGTCTTGTTCCCGCGGCGACTGCAGTGGAAATAGGGGCGTGAAGATCGCTGCCAGGGCCAACAGGACCAGGAAACTGAGGGCCGTCATCGAGACCCAGTCGCGGCGAAGTCGACGCCAGGCATCTTGCCACAGCGAGATCCCGCGGATGCTTCTCGCCTCGTTGTACATGGCCTGATACTTCTCGATCGGCGGCAACGCGTCGGCGTAGGGGTCGTGCTTTTTCAGGGAATCCAAGGCTTTCACCTTCGCAGCGAGGAATTACTTGTCTAGCTTGACGCGTGGATCGATCAAACCGTACGAAAGGTCGACCAGCGTATTCATCGAGAACAACAGAAACGTGTAGATCATCACCACCGCCAGACTGACGGGGTGATCTTTCTGCTGTACCGCTTCGATGAAGTGACTGCCCAGGCCAGGAATAAAGAAGATACGTTCGAGCACCAGCGATCCGGTCAGGATGCCAGCCGTGGCAGGACCCAGGAACGAGACCACCGGCAAGATGGCTCCGCGAAACGCATGCTTCAGCACCACCGTCGCAGGCATCAGCCCCTTGGCGTAGGCCGTGCGAATGTAGTCTTGGCCGAGCACTTCCAGCATGCCCGTTCGCGTGAGACGCGAGATGTACGCTGCGAAGGGAGCTGCCAGGCAAAGCGACGGCAGCACCAGATTGATCGGGCGTCCCCATCCGGCCGCGGGAAACAGGTTCAGTCCGAACACGAAGATAATGATCGCGAAGCCTGCCAATACGAAGTTGGGAATGGCGATCCCCAGCGTGGCGATCATACGGAACGTTACGTCGATTACCGATTGCCGACGTAGTGCCGAAATGATGCCGGAAGAGAAACCGATCAGCATGGCGAAGCTGAGGCCAAGCAGACCGAGCGAGATCGAAATGGGCAGGCCTTCGGCGATGATCTCGAAGACCGACTTGTCGATCAGCTTCATGCTGGGGCCTGGGTTGAGGGCGATGTAATTGCCCATCGTCTTCACGTACCGCGTTGCGAGCGGTTTATCCAGGTCGTAGTACTCTTCCAGGTTGCGTTTGATCGCTTCGGGAAGCTGGCGTTCGCTTAGCAGCGCCCCTTCCGGCGAGACGGTCCACATCAAAAAGAAGCTAATCGTGAAGACGACCCACATCGTGATCACCAACCACATTAGCCGTTTGGCCAAAAAGTAAATCACTCCAAGCCCTCCCACTCGCGAATCTTTTCGCGTTGTTCTTCGTCGATTTCGAGGATATGCAGGGGATGGAGATCCTGCAGATTCGGATAAAAGTTCTTCACGTACGGACGAACCATGTTGACCGAAACATAGAAGTAGATCGGCAAAATTGGCATCTCCTTGACCAGGATCTTTTCCGCCTGACGGAGCAAGGCAAAGCGTTTTTCGGGATCGGCTTCACTGCGAGCCGATTCAATCAAGGCATCGTACTCTTTGTTGCTCCAGCCGGTCTCGTTGTTTTCACCGCCGGTGACGAACATGTCGAGGAAGGTGTTCGGATCGGGATAGTCGCCAATCCAACCGGCGCGAGCCACATCGTAATCCATCTCGCGAACGGTCGTCAGGTAGACGCCCCATTCAACGTTTCGCAGTTGAACATCGATATGCAGATTGCGTTTCCACTGCTGCTGAATCACTTCGGCAATTTGCTTGTGCCCTTCCGACGTGTTGTACAGAATCTGGATCGGCCGCATCTTCTTGCCGCCGAGAGCTTCCTTCAGAAGCTCGCGGGCACGTTCGGGATCGTAGTCCTCGGTCGGAGGACCTTCGTAGCCGGTAATCCCGGGCGGAACAAGCGAACCGGCCGGAACCTGGCCACCACGTGTGACGAAGTCGACAATCTCTTGCTTGTTGATTGCCAGGTTCAGGGCCTGGCGCACCTTGGGATTATCGAGAGGCGGGCGAGTCGTGTTGACGCGATAGAAATAGGTGGAAAGCATCGGGGCGATCAGCAGATCGTTGCGTTCGTTTTCTCGCCCTGGCTCTTTCTTCTTTTCCTCATCCAACTTCTTCAGGTCATCGAGAACGGGATTCGGAATATCGGTTGCCCATTCCATTTCGCCGCTCATGTACATGTTCAGCTGAGTCGTATTCGACTGCACCGCAAGGGCATCGATCGTCTCCAGCTTGACTTCATCGGCGTTCCAATAGGTCGGGTTTTTTGCCAGGCGAATTCGGTCGCGGATGCGGCGTTCCTGAATCTGGTAGGGGCCGTTGGTGACGATATTTTCCGGCTTGGTCCAGTTGGGGTAGCCGAACGTTTCGATACACGTACGATTGACCGCGTGCATCGGATAGAACGAGGCCAGTTCCAGGAAGTACGGCGTCGGAGATTCCAACTGGATGACCAGCGTCATGTCGTCCGGCACTTTGATTCCCACTTCACTGAAGTGCAGTAGCACGTGCATCGCTTCTTCAGCTTTGGGGTGCTTGGCCAGGAAAGATTCAGGAATGCCTGATTGGTAGAAAACCCGTTCGGTCTTTTCGCCATCCCACTGCGGAACGCCGTCTTTATCTGGCACGCAGTCAACGGTATAGACTTTGTAAGAACTACCCGATTCGCCATGACCAGAGTCGTCGGACTTGGGGGCTCCTGCCGAATAGGTGTCGATCTTCTTAAGAATGCCAGAGACCATCGTGCCGCGCGGGAACATCTGGGCGCGATCTTTACGGTCGGCCAGCTCCACTTCCACGCGGTCTCCTTCGTGGAGGTCGCCGGTGGTGAAACGCTGGGCGTTTTTGATATACCACAACTGGTAGGCGTATTGCGTTCGCGATTCAGGATGCAGAAAACGCATCCACGAGAACTCCCAGTCGTGCGCGGTAACAGGCTCGCCGTTGGTCCACTTGGCACCTTCGCGCATATGGAAGGTATACGTCTTCAGGTCATCCGAAACCTCGTGCGACTTGGCCATCGCAGGCATCGGAAGCATTTCATCGGGGTCGTTTGGGTCGGGCATCTTGCGATAGAGCCCCTCGAAGATGGCGTCGATGATCCGCCCTTCCGGGGCACCGGTACTTTTTGCCGGATCGACGGTTTGCGGCTCGGTACCGTTAGAAAACGTAAAGTCGGCGGGGGGGAGCGAACCCATCCGAAGCGCGAAAAACAGAGCGACTACGAAGATTAGCGGGAAGAAGTAAGGAAATAATCCTCGTATTGACCATTTCATTCGGTGATTTCTCACTCATTCGGGCCATCGGCAGTGGGTTTTATGGTGCTCATCACCTGTGTTCCTGATCGTATCAAATTCCGCAAGGGATGACGATATGCTGATCTCAAACCGATCAGTCCGCTTGAAAGGCGCAATCTAGCCCCCTTGTTTTCGATAGAAATGTTGCAGTTTCATGCGAATTGTCCGATACTCCGGGAATGAGCGAACCGCCTTGCCCGAGCATTCGTACGTTGGGGCGAGGCTCGATTGCAGTATGAGAGCCGTTAGCGCTTGGTTCACCTACTAGCAATTGGGTTAGCTCAACGCCGTTGGAATTTACTTTACGCGTCTTCGTTGGAAACTGCCTTTCTCCGTTTCGTCGTTATGGGCGAGCAGGGTTAAGCATTGGCCGCGTCAAGCTATCTCTCAGGGCGTGACTCATCCAGTTTCAGGGCCAGTCAACTTAACTATTCAGTAAGGGGCCCAAGCCTTACTAACACGGAGAAGATCTGCCATGATGTTCTTGGCTACTCCAGCCAATGGACACACGATGTCCAAAGGGTACTACTCGGACAACGATAGTCCCTCGCATGTTTCCCAGCCGGAAGGATCTGGCAAGGAAGTTTCACCTTACGAACCTTTGAACGAAGACGTTGCACGTCAGCTCGTTCAGCTCTTTAAGCTGTTGGCCGATGAAACTCGGCTGAAGATCCTCAGCTACCTGCTGCAAGCAGGCGAACTCAATGTTCGATCGCTGTGCGATCTGCTCGATCAGAGCCAACCGGCAGTCAGCCATCACCTGGCCCTGCTGAAAACCTGTGGTCTGATCGAATCGCGACGCGACGGTAAGAATAATTTCTACCGCGTCATGCCGGAACAGTTCGGACGCTTCGCCGAAGTGTTGTTCCGCAAAGTACCTGGCCTGGAAGACGACAAGATCGACTTCGGCGAAGCCATGGTACGCCTGGAAACGGAACCCCACGCGGTTGCCGTTTCTTAAGAACCTTTTCTCCTCAATATGAGGCTCGCACGAAGGCTGCCTGATCGTGTCCCAGGCGGCCTTCTTTTTGTTCTTGCCGGGAACCATTTCATTTCGGGTTGTTCGTACTGCCAAAAATTCGGGTAAGGGTTAGAATTTCATGATGGAATCTTGTACACCTTAGCCCCCTAGGATCATGGCAGATAACCCCGACGGCCAGCCGCCTGCCCAAATGCCGGAAGCGACTCCTGCTCAAGGAAAGCCCGCTGAACACGTTCCCTTCACGGTAACGGCGGACAAAGTACGTAAATTTCCGACCACCTCCGGCGTGTATATCTTCAAAGACGACAAGGGACGCGTGATCTACGTCGGCAAGGCCAAGAACCTCCGTTCGCGGGCTGGCAGCTACTTTCTAGCCGAAGCAGCCATCGATCAGCGGACCGGTTATTGGGTCAACGAGATCGCCGATGCCGACTACCTGGAAACGGAAAGCGAAGTCGACGCGCTGCTGGCCGAATCGCGGCTGATCAAAGATGTCCAGCCGAAGTACAACAAAGAGCAAAAAGACGACAAAACGTTTCCGTACCTGATGATCACGCAGCGGGAAGACTTTCCCCGCGTCGAGTTTACTCGCGAGCCGAAGGATAAGAACGCCAAGCTGTACGGACCGTTCGCCAGTGCCGGAGCACTGCGTGGTGCGATTCAGGTCCTGCAGCGGATCTTCAAGTTCCGCACGTGCGATCTCGATATCGACGAGACCGACGAACGCTGGAAGTGGTTTCGTCCCTGTTTGCTGGCCAGCATCGATCAGTGTACCGCGCCGTGCAATCTGCGTATCAGCAAGGAAGAGTACCGTAAAGACATTCGTCGCCTGCAAATGTTTCTGGAAGGGAATCGCACTCGCCTGGTGAAGCAGTTGCAAGAGGAAATGCAGGAAGCTTCCAAGAACCTTGAATTCGAGAAGGCGGCCAAGCTGCGCGACGAGATCACCATGCTCGAACGTCTCGATGAACGGGGCGAATTGGAAACCCACGCCCAGCCGGAAGTCTTCTATGTCGATCCGAAGAAGGGCCTGGCTGGCCTCCGCAAGGTATTGGGCCTGGCAGAAACACCGCGGACGATTGAAGGAGTCGATATCGCGCACCTGGGGGGCAGTGACACGGTGGCCAGCCTGGTGCAGTTTCTCGACGGGTTACCGTTCAAGCCAGGCTATCGCCGCTACAAGATTCGCGGTGTCGATGGTGTGGACGACTTTCGCAGTATTCACGAGGTCGTGGCTCGCCGCTTCAAACGGCTGAGCGATACGTCGGAAGTCTTCCCCGATATTCTGTTGATCGACGGCGGCAAGGGGCAGCTTAACGCGGCAATGGCGGCGTTTCGTGATCTGAAGATCGAGCCCCCGACGGTGATCTCGTTGGCCAAGCGTGAGGAAGAAGTCTACCGACCTGGTGAAAGCGAACCGATTCGACTGAGCCGTCATTCGTTCGCGCTGCGACTGCTGCAGTACGTTCGAGACGAGTCGCACCGCTTCGCCCAACACTATCACCACCTGCTACGAGAGAAACGAACATTCGACCGATAACCCAATCCTGTCCCCTCTCCCCAAAGGGGCGAGGGGACAGGATGAGGGAACAATAGCATCGCGCGGACGGGTTGGGTACACTTGGACTTCCGCGTTACCCACCCGGCATGGAGGCATTCACAATGGCACGCAACGAACAACTCATTCGGCAGCACAAGATCTTGCAGATCCTCGAGCGTTATCGCTACGGATGCTTGTTGGAAGAGATTCGCGACGCGTTGGTCGACGAGCTCGGTTTGTCTTCGCTGCATACTCGCACGGTCCGCCGCGATATCGAATCGCTACAAGCGGCAGGTCTTGATATAGATGTGCACGACTCCGGCCGAGGACGCGTGTGGAAGCTTGGTGCCAGTGGCCGTGGGATGCATAAGATCACCGCGACGGCGACAGAGTTGATTGCCCTTTCTCTAGGGCGCGATCTTCTGCTGCCTCTTTCCGGCACGCCATTTTGGGTGGGTGTCGAGTCGTTCTGGACGAAGATCCAAGAGCAACTGCCTGAGGGAACGTGGGAGCATTACCGCAAGTATCGCCAGGTGCTGTACGTGACGGGACTGGCGTCGAAGAATTATTCGGCCCAGGAAGGGACTCTCAAGAATCTGAATCGTGCGATTCACCAGCATCGCGTTGTTGAGGTCGCTTATCAGAAGCCTGGGCAGCCCTCTCCCAGCCAGCGCCGGTTAGAGCCGTACGGCATCGTGTTCCACCAGGGGAGCATTTACATTGTGGCCGCGGCCAGTGAGTTACCGGAAGACGACCCGAATCGCATCCGGCACTGGAAGCTCGATCGCTTCAAGAAGGCGGAGGTCACCGACGACTACTTCAAGGTTCCTAAAGACTTTGACCTGGAAGAACACCTGGGCGGGTCGATTGGTATCTTCGCGGCCCACAAGCCGATGGACTTCAAAATTAAAATTACCGCCGCCGCTGCAAGCTGGGTGGTGGAAGACCCGTGGCATGCCGAGCAGAAAGTCGAGCAGCACGACGACGGCAGCATTACGCTGACCGTCAAAGCGGCGCACGAACTGGAGATCATTCCCCGCGTGCTGGCCCTGGGGCCGGAAGCCGAGGTGTTGGCACCCAAGTCTACGCGTGAAGCGATCAAGGCCCGCGTCGAAAAGATGGCCGAGGTCTACGCGAATCGCTGAGTGTTGCCTACCCAGTGAATCATCCCCTGGGCATCGGCCGGGACGACATCGAAGGTCGGCAGAATCGGCTTGTTGTAGACGTAAACGGTTGCCGTGATCGACTGGCCATCGAGCGTTTCGCACTCGACCACTTCCCGTGTGTACAAGGTCGGGTACCCTTCGACCTCGTCGAGCACTTCCAGCAGCCGTTCTTCCTGCTTTGCTGGGAAGAGCCAGATCTCGCCCAGAACGCGCGTCTCTCCTTCCAGCTTCAGCCCGGGGTAGTCGGCGACTTGCCAGAGCGAGCCTGGCGTTGATCCACGCAGCACGGCTACGGGACGGCAGGGCCAGCATTTTTCGCGGACCTCGCCTCGCTTCAGGGTTCCGTAGGCAAAAAAGGCAACCAGTTCGTCAGGCATTTTAAAACAAGCTTGGTGTCGAGGACTTTTCAGGCGTCTTTTTACGTTTGGGCTGCGTTTTGGCCGGGGGCGATTCGACCGGCTGGCCGTCAATTCGCGTGACCTGGATCGACTCGCTGAGTGACTGGACTTTGTCGACTAGCGGTTGATGGCACGTCAGCATGATAATCTGAATTTGCGGATCGAAATCCATCAGGACCTTCAGCGTGGCGATCTGACGGGCATCGTCGAAGTTGACCAGGATGTCGTCCATCAAGACTGGCAGCGGCTGGGCCCCTTGGCAGTAATGTCGAATGTAGGCCAGGCGAATCGCCAGGTAAAGCTGTTCACGTGTACCGGTGCTCAGCTGCGAAGGGGTACGGCGAAGATCGTGGGGCCCGCTCAGGATCAGCCCCCCTTCGTGATCGGGGTCGTGCTCGACCTTCGTATAACGTCCCTCGGTCATTTGCTCGATCAGTTGGCTGATGATCGTCAGCAGTTGCCCCGAGTTTTCTTCACGGAATGCCTGCATCGCGCGGGCGAGCATCTCCTTGGCAATCAGCAGCGGTCCCAGCCGGTCCAGGCAATCGGAAAGATCGGCTTGGAGCGATTCGATCTTCCCCAGGGCCAACACCGAGTGGCTCGTTTGATCGACATCTCGCAGCCGCAGATCGAATTCGCCCAGTTGCCGCTGGACCTGCTCTTGAAGCTGTTTGGCTTCGGCGTGTTCACTGGTGGCCGACATAAGCTCTTGCTTGAGCCCATCGACGTCGAGCGCCTTGAGTGCCTGCTGAAACGACTGGGCAGGCTCCGATTCGCGAACCAGTGCCAGTTGCGTGTCGAGTTCCGCCAGATCACGCTCAAGAGCTTGCTTCTCGCGGACAATCTGCGAAACGACTTCCAACTGCTCGTCCGTTTCAGCGTCGATTTGAGAACGCCATTGCGACAGGCGGGCCGCGACTTCCGCGAGATCCTTCTGGCTACGTTCGAGAGATTCGGAGCGGACCTGGCGTTTGATTTCCAGTTCCTTTCGCAGGCCGCGTTGGTTCTCCGCCTCGGAAAGCAGCGTTCCCAGGCGCTGGGCGGCGTTTTCCGGGGACATGTCGCCTAGTGATTCACCGGTTGCCGCCACAACCGTTTCGACCTGGTCGGCAAACTGCTTCAGGCCTTGCTGCATATCGGCGATGCGTTGCTGTAGCCCTTCGGCGCTGACCAGTTTGGCCTGGACCTTTTCAACGGCTTGAATCAGATCGGCAGCCGTCTCCAGATCGACATCGCCAATCGTTTCAAACACCGAGAGGATCTCGGACGCTTCGGTTTGAATCACCGCGAGCTGCTGCTGTCGTTTTTCATTTTGGCTGAACGCCGTTTTGCGGCTTTCGCGGTTCATCTGTCGTCGATGTTCCCACTGATCCCGTTTCTGCTGGTCTGCCTGAACTCGCTTGAGGAACGACTCGAGCCAGACGGCTGCTTCTTCTGGGGCCATGTCAGATGAAACGAGATCGTGTTCACGCAGCAGGGCAGTGGTAGCTTCAATGCGGCGATCGAGGGGGGCAATCTCCTGGCCGATTTGCGAAACCTCGGCCTGCGTTTCGACGAGAGCCAGGTAGGTGGCTCGCCAGGGAAGCATCTCTTGCGGCGACTTGGGTGTCAGCTCGACCGGCTTCCACTCGGCGCACCACGCCTGCCATGTTTCCTGCCGGGTGGCGGTGAGTTGAGCCAGGTGCTTTTCCCGCGCGGCCAGGCGTTCTTCCAGCGAACGGATGGTCGACAGCATCGATTGTTGATCGGCCAGCATCTGGGCATGTCGATATCGCTCGTCGGCCAACTGGTCGGTATGTACCAACTGCTTGTCGAAAGCTTCGGCCTGCGATGGATTTGGCTTGGAGGTCGTCGCATCCGCTTCTCCCAAGAGCTGCGAACGTAGCGACTGCCAGGTTTCGTCGCGATCTTGGCGGGCCGAATGCAGCTCTTCCTCTGAGACCAGGCGGGCACCTTGTTCCAGACGACGCAGCTCATCGTTCTTGTTAGCAAGCTCGTCAGTCGTCTCTCGAACGGATGCTTCCGCGGCGCGGATTTGCTCGGACAGCGATTGAAGCTCCGTCTCATAGCGATGAATGGTCGGTTCCATCGGCATCGGTAGCGGATTCGTGAGATCGAGTTCGCGGCCAGCGATCGCATCGACCGACTGGCGACGCTGCGAGATGTCCGCGTTCAGCTTACGCATGTGAGACGCCAGCTCACTACGCCGTGCAAGCGATGTCCTGAGCGGATCGAGGCTTGATTGCAGACGCTCGACCAACTCCGCCACGTGCTGGGGAATCTCGGCCAGGGTTGTCTCGATCTCCTGGATCTCGCGATCAAGTCGTTCGACCTCCGGTGAGTGCGACTCGATTTCGGTCGTCAGCTTCTGGAATGTCTTGCTCAGCTGCTGGATCTTGTTGCGCTGCGTGAGCGTAAGTTCAAACTTCGCGATCTGCTCTAGCTTCAGCTTCGGGTCAATTTGCCGCAGAATGGCGTGGGCTTCGTCGATGTCGCGCTGACGATCCTGGGTTCTCAGCGGAATGTCGCGGCGATACCCTTGGACTTCTTTGATGCCAAACAGCAGCGTTTGAATCGCTTCGCCTGATTCGATGACTTTGGTGTTGAACTGGATGGCCGCGATCTCTTGATCCAGTTGCTTCAGGTCGAGCGTCAGATTTTCGACCTCGGCGGAAAGTTTCGCCGATTGTTGTCGTGTTTGCGAAAGCTCTTGCAGGGCATCGGCCGGAAAGGAAGAGGGTGCTTCCAGCTTGGCCAGTTGCTGCCGCTTGGCTTGCCGTTCGATCCACAGGGGATGTGCTTTTCGCAAACGCTCTAAATGCTGCTGCTTGCGATAGACCTTGTCGAGCGTGGTACTCAGTCGCGTCAGTTCTTCCTCGCAAAGGCGAGCCTCGGTGAGCCATTCTTCGTATTCGGCCGGGCGAAGGGATGACTGCTTGAGTTCCGACTTGAGAGCTTTGATATCTGCCAAGATCGCGTTGATCTTCTGCTTCTGCCCCCGATTTTTGAACAGGCTTTCGGTCTCTTCATCGATACTCTTGAGCAGCTCCTTGTAGTCGTGTAAACGACCTAGCCCACCGCCGAACAGGGCCTCGTCCAGGTTGGCTTCTTTCAAGCTCTCTTCGCCGGTGGCGAGTTCTTTGAGCGAAAAACCGAAGACGTGCTCGTACAGTCGCTGGTCGGCCCCGCTGATCAGTTGCTTCCAGCGGTCTTCGTCAATCTCATTGTCTTGGTAGTTGCCGGTCAGGGTGTTCTTGTTCCCTTGGCGGCGAACGATCTGTAGGTCGGACCCGTCCGACATCGTCAGCTGCGCGGTGGCCTTCATCTTCTTATTGGTCGAATCGGGCGCAAACGGATTGCTCTTGGCGTGTTGAAAGCCAAACAGCAGTTCGCGCACCGCTTGCAGCAGCGTCGATTTGCCTGCTTCGTTTCGGCCGTAGACAATTTGCAAGCTATGAGGCTGAAACGCGAAGCTTTGCTCGACGTGAATGCCGTAGTTTTCCAGGTCAAGGTGGCGTAGTTTCATTCGCTTGCGGCCCCTAATCGACTGCGGAGTAGTTGCTGAGCTGCCGTGATCCACTGGGGCAGACGCTCGTCCAAGGTTCCATCGTCGCTCAGTGCGACATGCTGGGCACTTACCTTGTCGAGAACTGGTTTGACGAGTTCTTCCAGCTGCTTGATCGCCTCGGCATCGGCTTGAACCTGGTCGAACTGTTGGGCGATCGAACCCCACAAGTCGTGCGTGTCTTGTAGCGAGGCTTGCGAATGGGGTTGGGTTTCGAAGCGGATCTTCTCGATCCAGATTTCGTCGTCGATCGCTTCCGCCGCGTTGTGAATCTCGCCGAGCACTTCGCCGCGCTTGATCAAATCAGACAACTGCTCGTGTACTTTCGTGGCACCGCAGAACGTTAAACGAAATGCCGAACCGAGTCCCAGATGTTGGTCGTGCCCGGCTTGAATTGCGGTGCCTGCTTGGGCGAGCACTCCTTCCAGGGACGTTTCCTGACTGACATCGAGAACCAACTCTTGCCATCGCAATGAGTCCGTTGGATGGAAGGTGACCTGCTTGAGCGATTCCCCTTCGATCTCGGCGATCAGGCACCCTTTGGCACCAGGCTCGCGAATGTGACGCCCTTGGGGGTTGCCGCTATAGGCGACGTACGGTTCGGTGGAAAGCGGCTCCATGTTTCGCAGATGAATATGACCCAGGGCCCAGTAGTCGTAACCGCGGCCACGGAGAGTTTCGATCGTGGTGGGTGCGTACGTGTCGTGATGTTCGCTGCCGGTCAGGCTAGTATGAAGCATGGCGACATTGAACATGCCGCTGATGCGCTGCGGGTACCTGGCTGCCAGGTCGATCATCACTTCGCGATCGGCGAAGCCTTGGCCGTGAATCGCAACGCCGATATCTTCCAGCACGATCGACGCAGGCTCGTCATGAGGAAGTTCGACCACGTTGTCGGGCCAGCGAATCTTGCGTTGAATCTGGCTGACGGCGTCGTGATTACCGCGAATGTAATAGACGCCGATATTGGCATCGGCCAGGCGGCGGAACTGGCCTGCCACCCACTGGCCAGAGTGCATGTCTTTCCAATCGCCATCGAACAGATCGCCAGCAATCAGGATGAACTCGACTTGCTCTTGGATCGCCAGATCGACGATGCGCTCGAGCGCCGTGCGAGTTGCCCGCTGCACGCGGCGCATCATCGCTTCGTCCCGCACGGCGAGGCCGCGCAGCGGGCTGTCGATGTGCAGGTCGGCAGTGTGAATGAATTTTGTCATGGGGTTTCTTTCTCCTGCCACGTGATGATCTTCGGTCCGTGCACGAAGAAAAGCGTGCCGCGGATGGCAGAGCGAGGGAGCTTGAAGATCTGGGCGACTGCCTGACGGTAAGCGTTGACCTGAGGGCGATAGTGGTCGACTTTTTCTTGAAGGGCCGCATCGTCCTCAAATTTGTCAGTTTTGAAGTCGATCACGTCCGCGGCAACCACTTGGCCGTCCTGCTGGACCAGCACCAACCGGTCGATCGATCCTCGCAGGACCGATCCTTCGTGCGTGATCGCAAAGGGGAACTCGCGTTGGACACTCAGCGTGTCGCCAGCACTGGCACCTGGCCACCAGGCATGCGACTGGTACTGTTTCTGACCGAGGAGTTCGGTCGATGGGTTGGATTTCAGGATCGATTGAAAGTGACCGAATGCCCCTGCGTAGGCGAACTCGCCAAACTTGGCACGTGCCGAGGCAATCATCGCTTCGCGATCGGCGACGAACGTTTCGGTCCATTCGACCGACTCCATCCAGTGATGCATGGCCGAACCATACTGCATTCCGGCGGTCACCACTTTGGCCGTCAGCAGATCCTTGACGCGTCGCATGCGTCCCCCTTCCAGAGACGACGGGGCGACGAACTCGCCGAGGGCATCGGGCGAGGTCGGCTTGAGTTGGATCGGAAGGCGTTCCTCGGCTGGGGCCTGCGTCGTTTCGATCTCGTGGTGCTCGCTGGCGGTCGATTCGTACCAGTTGGGATCGCCACTGTGGTACAGTAGGACTTCTTCGTTGGGGTACGCGACATCGGTCAGGCCGTTGAGGATGATGCCTGAGAATGATTTCGAAGGACCTTCACCGCCGGACTTGGGCATCGGTCGCGGCTTGATGACCATGTGCAGTGCATGGACCGCTCGGGTGAGTGCAACGTACAGCACGCACAGGGCTTCAACAACATTCTTTTGCTGCGTCTCTTCAAAGATCTGTTGGACGGCCTCTGGCAACATCGGCTGAAGCGACTCGGAGACGTAGTGGGTCACGCCGCTGATCGGTCCAATCTGTTCGTCGCGCCGCATCACGAAGCTGTCGGCTTGGGGGGGAATGCGATTGTCGAGTTCCGGTAGGAAGACGGCATCGAACTCCAGCCCTTTCGACTGGTGGATGTTCATCACACGCACCGCCGCGCTCGACGAATCCCCCACACGCTGCGACTGGATGAATCGCACGAAGTCCTGGCTGCGAAGAGTCGCTTTCGACTGATAGGCGAAGGCCAATCGCTCGAGCTGTTCCAGGCGACGTTGTTCTCGCGGGGTGCATTCCGGGTGAAGATGCTTCGCCCAGCGACTGATCGCGGCACCGTATCCGCTTACCAGCAGTTCACGCCGTAGATCGTTAGCGACCAGCTCCCACTGGGCATTGGTTTGCACCGGCGGGCCCAAAAGTACGGCCAGCGGCGACTGCGCCACATGGAAGCGTGCCGCCGTGTTGCCGGGGTGATCGATCCATTCCAGGATCGAAAGCATCAACTGCACTGCGGCCGAGTCGGTCAGCGGATTGCCCCCTTCTTCGCTGGCCATCACATCAAGCTCGCGGAGCAGGTAGATCATCGAGGCGATCGTAGCGTTGCGTCGGACGAGAACGCCAATCGATATATGAGGTGCCTTGCGATGCAGTTCGGCCACGCGTTTTGCCGTATGGGCGATGACCTGGTCATCGCATGGTTTTCCTTCCCGGTCCAGCGGTGCCGATTCGAGCGTGACATAGCCGGGCAGTTCCTGGCGGGCTGTTTCGTGCGGATGGAAGAACTTCAGCCAGTGATCGATGCCACTGCGCATCTTGCCTGCGGCGGGGAACTCGCCCAGTTTGCCGAAGATCTGGTTCACCGTTTCCATGATCAACGGCGAAGACCGGTAGCTTTTGTCCATGTCCTCGGGGTTGATGCCTGGCAGTGTTTTCTGGACGGCATCGAAGATCTCGGCAACGCCCCCACGCCAGGCATAGATGGCCTGCTTCATGTCCCCCACGCACAAGATCGAGCGATCCTTGGGTTGCGCGGCGATCTTCTGGGCGACGGGGCGAATGACGTCCCACTGCACCGGCGAGGTGTCTTGGAATTCGTCTAGCAAGAGATGCTCGATCTTTCGGTCGAGTCGGAACTGGTTCTGGATTTCGGAGCTATTCTCCAGGGCGTCGCTCAGGCGGCGGGTCACGTCTTCGAAGCGATATCCACGCTGCTGCCACTTGAGTCGTTCGTAGTGGGTATGAAACTGATCGAGCAGTTGGTAGGCTCCCCGGTTCTGATCGATAGTGCGGCCGATCAAGATGCTTTGCACATAGCGTACAAGCGTTTGATACACGCGGACGACGTCGTCGGGGATCGCTTTGCGCATGTAGGTCTCTTCGCCAGCGACGATCTTCGGCGGCAGTCCGGTATCCAGGAACTTCGGCCACTGCTGACCACGAAAACGCTCGACGTCGGCCACCATCGCCTTCTTCAGCGACTTCTGATCGGCAGGGTAGCTGTCGAGGAACTCGATGGCATCTTCCACTTCCTTTTCTTTGGGAGCGGCTGCCATGGAAAGAACCTGCCACGAGTTCTCGTCCGAGTCGAGATAAACGCCGTAGAGATCGTTGACCACATTCATCACCAGCCGCGAAACACTGCGCTCGGAGCTCCCCTTGCTCAGCAGGTGCAGCAACTGGATGACCTCGCCGGTTTCCGGGTGGGCAAGGACACGGTTCACGGCATCCATTCGCAGACGCTGGTCGTCGACGTCGTCGAGGATCGTCCAATCAGGCGGCAGGCCCAACTCGAAGCTAAAGCACTGCGCAAGCCGGATGAAATGGCTATCGAGCGTTTTAACCTGCAGGCGATGCATCTGCTGCGGGATCTTATGCAGCGTGCGAAGGCAGTCTGCCTGGGTAAGTGGTGTCCCTTCGAGGGAACCGTTCAGTTCGTTCAGCTTGGCTGGGTCGATCGCAGCGATGGCCAGACGCATCATGATGCGATCGAGAATCTCACCGGCCGCTTTACGCGTGAACGTGGTGGCCAGGATTTCGTCGGGGCGACCACTATGGGCGACGATCCCCAGGTAACGGCTCGATAGACGGAACGTCTTGCCACTTCCGGCCGAGGCGCGAATTAACGTGTTGGGAAAGGGAGTGTTACTGTCGCTCATTGGGCAGGCTCCCATTTTCCGAGAACGGTGTCTTGGCAGATTCGCGAGAATTCGTCTTCATAACGAGCCTCACCAGGCGGGAAGAAGACGCCTGCACGGATATCACGAATCGCCTGGATGATGGTGGCATCGGCGGTGTCGAGATCGTCGTCATTCCACTTGGCCTGGCGGAAGCGGACTTCCTCGCCGAGCTTGGGAAGGGTGATGTATCCGAGCGAAACTTCTCCGCGAATACCGATACTCTTCACCAGGTGACGGTAGAAGGGGAGTTGGACGCTCACCCACTTCTTGTCGTCACGAGGGCCGATCTGGTGGTCCTTTTCAGGATCGCCGGTGCTGTCGCCGGTTTTGTAGTCCCACACGGCCCATTGCCCTGTTTCGGGATGATGGTCGATGCGGTCGATACGCCCTTCCAGTTCGATCTCGACGCCGTCGACTTCGATTGCCGGATAGGGCCCGGCGATTTCCGCTTCGCAGCGATGAATGACCCAGCCTTCTTGACGCTGTTGCGCCTGACCCGCCGCGAAGGCCCGCAGGCGTAGACGCAGTTGTTCGATCTGCAACTTGATTGTGGCCAGAGGGCTTTTGCCGTAACGCTTGGCGGCCACATCGCTCAGCTGCGACGACAGGAAATCGAAGATCACCTTTTCGTCGGTCGAGTTCTTCACGTCGCTGATGCCAAATGCCTGGAGCGTGTCGTGAGCCAGGTTGCCGAACGCCCCGCCGTCGAGTTCGGTGCTCCAGTCGTCTTCTCCCCGCAGCCCCACGACATACTTCAGGAAGAAGCGATAAGGGCACTTCAAATATTGGTTGATACGCGTCGCCGAGAAACGATCCCAGGCCGGCATCTCGAGCGTGTCCAGGTGCTCCGGCATGGGAATGGCAATGCGTTGGCGATGGTCCTGCAAGGTGGTGCCAGGCTGTTTGGCCGGGTTCTGGGGATCCTCAGGCGTGCCGAAAAATTTGACCACACGCGGGGCCAGGTCGCTGGTACCGCCGGTGAATAGAAGTCGACTGGGGGCCAGCGGGTCGCCGTCGGCGCTGCGTTTGGGAACGATCCACTTTACGACTTCACGCGAATGCTGAATGACCTGTACCTGATACGCATCACGAGCATAACGCAGCGAATCGTCTTCCAACCCCAGCAGGTTTCGCAGCGAGTTCGGCAGAAACAGGTCGGCCGTGTTGGCACTGGGAATCAGGCCGTCATTAAAGCTGGTGATAACGCAGACGGGTGCATCCATCAGCGGCAGTTCGAGCCAACCGAGTGCTTCGATTGCATCGGGGTCGTGCTCGGCCGGAATCATCGACGAGGTGAGCTGGCTCTTGAGTACTCGCAGCATTTCGGACGCCCCGAACGCTTGCGAAAGGGACTCAGGAATGTCGTTCCATTGGGCCATCGCTTCGTTGATCGCTTGCAGCGGACGAGCAAGTTGGAAGTTGTCTTCGGTATCGAGGTCGATGATTTGACTGCCGTAAACGGCCAGCAGCAACTCGCGAACCTGATCGGCCCACTCCGGCAGCGATCGTTTCTGTCCAACAAACGGAGCAGCCAACTGGTTGAGCTGGGCGACGGCCTGCGATACTTCTTCGTTTTGAATCGAGTTATCAATGACGTCCGGCAGGCGATTGTTAAACCAGTTATCGAGCTTCTCGATGCCAGGTTGAGCAAATTTAAGCGTGGCGAATAGATCGGGGTGCCTCAGGGCAGATGCCAACGCGTGGTATTGTCGCGTTTGGGAAAGCTCGATGATTGTTTCAATCAAGCGGAAGGGAAGGGTGCTGGTAACCGGTCGGCCCGGACCGAAGCGGCACTTGAGTCCGTGTTGGCCGAAGATGCGGCGAACTTCCCCCAGCAGGTTTTCGTCAGGCAGGCCGACGATCACGTCTTTGGCCGTGTACTTGTCAGCGACGGCAGCGATCGCCCCAGCGGCCTCATCGGCTTGTTGGGTCGGACCATCGACGATGGCGACCGATTGCCAGTCGAGCTCGATGGTTTCGTCGGTCCAGGCATCAGGGATCAAGCAGCCATGCTCGTCGAAGTGATTCGACCAGCGTTCCGGCGCACCGACAATTGCGGTGATCTGTCCCCCTTTTTGGGCAACCTGATCGAGCATCTGCCGCGTCGCACGATTGAGGTCGACCGTGGCCAGAAGGACGATGTGCTTATCGCTGTGGCATTCGTCGTACTTGATTGCGTGACGCCTGGCGGACTGTTTGTCCCATACCTTCAACGCGTCGAGTCGATTCAGATAGGCGTTCTGCAGTTTCGCGAGAACGTCCCACCGCGGCTGTTCGGTGAAGTCCTCCAGCGAGTGGGCTTTCTGAGCGACTTCGGCAAAGTCGAACGCGTAGGAAACGAGCTCGCGATAAACGCGACGCACCGAATCGCCGTAGTCGCGCCATGTGCCCAGGTCGTGCGCATCTGGGGGGAAGGGGATCAGCGGTTTGAGCTGCTCGTTGCCGAACGCACGTAGCGTTTCCCCCCAGGCAAATTGCTGCGTCAATTCTGAGGCGAAAGGGAGTTGGGCTTCGTACAGGTATTCCGGCAGTTGGCCAACGGTAATGATGCTGGGGGGAATGAGGGAGCGGCCGTCTTTTTCCACTTTTTGGATTAGTAGTTCAGTCAGACGTCGGCCTGCCAAACCGCCGGGGACCACGACCAGGCAGTGCGAAAGGTCGACCAGCGGGAGGTTTTCAGGCGAGACCGTAGCCGACTGGATCAGCCAATCGGCTGCCGAATGAAGGATGGGGCGGTCCCAGGTTACAAATTCGCGAGAAATCACCATCGAGCCGTCCATGGGGAGGTAGGGAACATGCCACAGGTAGGATACCTCTCCTCGGCGTGGAGGTGAAGTCACCCACCGTTTCCGGCAACACTTCTCTATCTTCGCCCCGGTACGTGACACGGTTGGTCACGTGGCTCGATTGGGTGGACTATTTCTGCAGAATCTGGTCGTAAACGCCAGCGACACCGCGGGTCATCGCGACGTCCGAGAACGACTCGGCGTGGCGAGCCAGGGCCGTCGTGCGAATCTTTCGCCAGTCTTCTCGCCCGGTAAGAACGGCCTCGATCCGCTGGGCCAGATGCGCGGCATCGTTGGGCTTGGCGATGATGCCGCTTTCGCCGTCGGTGATCGCCTCGGTGACTCCTTCCACGTCGGTCGCCACCACCGGCGTCCCGGCGGCCATCGCTTCGAGGACCACCATCGGTAGGCCTTCGCCAAACAGGCTGGGCAGAACGAACAGGTCCATTTGCGAGAACTGGGCATTCACGTCACGCGTGAAACCGATCCAGTCGATCGCGTCTTCCAGTTTCAGCTTCTGCACACGCTCGTGGATGGTGGCTTCATATTCGGAGGTCTCGAACGGGCCGACCGCACGCAGGCGAATCAGGTGCCCTTGTTCACGCAGCTGAGCCATCGCATCGAGCAAGACTTCCAGCCCTTTGCGTGGTCGGAACAAGGCGACCGTGCCGAGTGTCCAAATGCCGCTGGGAAGCTCCCGCTCAGGAACGTCGGCGACGCACGGCACGCCGTTGTGCACCACGGTCAGGCGGTTGTCACTGACACCCAGGCTGCGCATATGACCAGCCAGGCTGTTGGAAACACACACCAGCTGCGAGGCGTTGGCGATTGCAGTCTGTTCGATCTTTTGATTGACCCAGTTCTGCAGTTTACGTGTCGAGTCACGCGAGGTCGGGCTATGAACGTGGTAGACGAAGGGAACCTTGGTCAGGTACGAAGCACCCATGGCCAGCATCGCCGTGCGGGGCGTATGGGCGTGGATCACCTCGAACTGTTCTGCTTTCACCAGGTCGGCCAGATTCTTGGCTTGCCACAGGTCGAACCGGTGCCGCATGGGCAGATCGAAGATCGGGCACTGCTCGGCGGCGCGTGCTTCGGCGAATTTACCTGGCTTCACGCAGACGAAGCTTGCGTCGTAGCCGAATTGGGGAAGGCACTTGCCCAGCAGGTCTTGAACGCGTTCGGCACCGGAGTAGTGCTCGCCATTGATGACATGCACAACCTTGGCGAGCTTGGCGGGAGCGTCCGACATGGCAGGCGACAGAACTGAGGGTGCTTCGGTGGGGGGTGCCGCTTCGGACATGACAGGGCCTTTTGCGTTTGAGTACTGTTTCTCAAACGTAGGTTTTGGCCCTGTTACGCGTCGACTTCAATTTCGCCGTGGCAATAGTTTGCTGTTCCAGGCACACCGGTTGTATCGATTGTGCCTGGCACATGCCGATCCGCCGTTAGCCAAGTCCTAGTATCTGAGCGATTTCCGGAAGCTTGGCATAAAACAGGTAACCACCGGCGATCAGCATTCCAAAGCTGGAGGTCCACAAACCGAGATCCCACCAGATCCCAGGACGCAGCCGTGGATCGATGCGGCGATACCGGTAGTAAAGGGCTGCCACCGAGAGCATCGGCAGCATGATGGCCTGCATCACCCCACTGAGTAGCACCAACTGAGCCGGCTTGGGAATGAACGTGTAAACCAGGAAACAGAAGAGTGGGAACGCCAGGTTGAAGACGGAAACTGTGTTGTGCAACGCGCGATCCGATGGAGGGATAATGCCGAACAACCGGACGCCGTCGGCGTCGACGCGGGCATGGCCTGCGTTGGCGACGAAGAACGTGGAGTAAAGCACGGCGAACGCACCAAACAAAAACAGCGTGGGTGCCAACGAACCGAAGACAGGTTCGTACATCACGCTCAGCGTGCGGATCAACTCAGTGCTCTCGGGGTTCATGCCGGTACGTCCGAGGATCGCGGCACCCAGCAGATAGAACGCGATGGTAGCGAACGTGTAGACCAACATCGATCCCCACGAGTCCCACTGCATAACCTTCAGCCAGCCAGTTGCCCGGCGAGCCCAGCCGTCGCTTTCGTCTCGTTTGCCGGTGAAGCGAGCGTATCCTTTTTCGACGCACCAGTAAGGGTACGCAATCAGTTCAGCCGCACCGACACCGATGATGCCGAAGGTTGCCAAGGCCGTGATTATCGGCGTGGTGCCAGCGATCGATGCATCGGGCAGGCTGAAGCTTAGTCCTTTGAGTACCTCGCTGCCGGAGATGGCCCACTCTGGCGTGAACTGCAGGGCACAAAGATTGCCGATCGTAATCAACGTGAACCCGGCGACCAGGACGGTCGAGAAGTTTTGGATGAAGTGGTATCGCCCCAGATAAAGCAGCACTGAGGTTATAACGGCAATGATGCCTGCCCAGATTTTGTCGTCGACGCTGACAATCGAGGCCTTAATGCTCTCCATCTCGTTGCGTGCTTCTTGGATACGACCTTGGATCGGTGTCGCGGACGATTCGTCTGCCGTGTTGGCGAGATTGACTTGCTCGGTCTGGACGAGCCGGCGAAGGCTCAGGTAGCGTGCAGACAGCTCTCCTTGCGCGGCTTCCAGTTCCGATATGCGAGACTCGGCCGCCAGCTTGGCATCGTTGTCACCACGTTCGGTGGCCAGGCGGATCAGGGTCTCTTGAACTTGAATGTCGGCTTGCGCTTTGGCGAACTCGTTAAACGTTCGCCCTCTTTCGGTGAGAGGAATACTAATTTGCAGGGCCTGGCCGACACTGCCGACGATACCGCCCAGTTGAGCCAGGCTGGCCAGCGTCATCAGTAGCCAATAGACCATCAGCCAGTTCACGCGGTACGGCTTGCCCCAGGCCTTGAAGGAGACCGCAGGGCCGGGAATTTCGTTCAGACCATCCAGGGCCGTCTTGCCCGAGGTGATGGTATAGCGGCCGAATTCGACTTGGACGAAAACCTTGATCACGCAGCCCAGGATGATCAGCCATAGCAGCGCAAAGCCTGCCTCGGCACCGGTCTTGGTGGTGGCGATCAACTCGCCGGAGCCGACGATGGAGCCAGCCACGATCAACCCTGGACCTAACCACGATAGCGTGGTGAAGAAGGAAGTCGGGGGCTCGACGGTGGTGTTGATATCGTCGATGGGTTGTTCGTCAGGCGCAGAGCCGGACGGCTGGGTAGCATCACTCATTGGGGCAGACGAACTGAGGGGATGGGGGGTAAGGGGGCGTTAGAAGAGATCGGGGTACACACTACCCCATTTTTACTGGCTTGAAAAGAAGTTGCCGGGCAGGCAAGCACATCCGTACGAAGAGAGACGACGGACCATGACAAGAGGTGCTTCTACGAAAACAGGGCAATCATGCTGCCCTGTTGGTGTGACGGAACCAAGATGTCTTAGTTGGATTCGTCGTAGTACATTACTTCTTCTTCGATGATCTCTTCAGCCGGTACGGCCTGGGTAACGACCGATTCCGAAGAATAAGGGGAGAAAGCGGATCCAGCTCGGTGCCCACTCATTTGCGCTTCGTCGTATGCTGCGTACGAGTAGTCGAACGGGTGGCTGCACATCGTGCATCCAACGTTAGCCATCAGAACGGCACCGGCGATTAAGGTAAGCAACTTTTTCATGGCATCGCAGCCTTGCTGGGGGGAAGCAGATCGTCACAGTAAGTCGATTCAGATACTTCTTCGACTGAATCAGCTTGGTAAATTGAGTGGAATTTGACGATTGTTTCGATTTTGCGGCCAGGTGCTGCTAGCAAGATCCGAGGGACGTCAAAGCGTCCCTCCAGGTCATGAATTCGATTCGCAGGCGACTAGATGTTAGGCGATCAGGCGATTACGCTCGGCCATTCGCTGGCGGATGGGGGGCTGGGCGTCGATGATTCGCACCACGTCTTGCCAGTGAAGTGTCTCGGCCCCCAGGGCATCGACAATCGCGAGCAATTCTTCCCAGTCTTCGTCGTTGGCGACGGAAAAACGGAGATCTTCTCGGTTGAGCGAATCGGGAACCGGAATCATTTCCAGGGCGAACAGTTCCGGATAGTTGAGGAACGAACTGTCGACTCGATAGGCGTCCCCTTGCGATTTCACTTCGCGATTGGCTTTGGCCAGCGCCGAACTACGAATCCACTCTGAAAATAGCCCGATCGACGACTGGCAAGCGGGGCAGCCATCTTCCAGGCAGTAACCCACGTAGTCTTTATCGCCGTGCATCTGTGCCGTGATCAGCAGGCGGTCAATCAGCACGGGATCGCAGAAAGGTGTTTCCAGCGGCACGCGGACGATCGATTCGGAAGGATACTTCCGGGCTGCATCGGCCAGGCGGGCCAGGGGAGTTTCCTTCTTGCTCAGGTGGCAAGGAATGTCTAGCGGAATAAGGGTAACGAGGTCGCGATATTGCGGTTGATCGGGCATGACCACCACAATTCCTTCGATCAACTCCGCTTCGGAAATACGACGAACGAGCCATTCGATGAGGGGAGCAGAGTTCAGCTTGCGAGCGGCAAGTTTGCTGGGCAACAGGCCGGAATCTTGGGGAGATCCAGGTGCCAACATGATTTCGTCGTCGATCTGGACGATGGCGAGATTTTTCATCGCTTCAATCCTTTATTGCGGGGGGAGTCAGTGTCCGACACTGTGCATTCTGGGGGCGCACCTTTTCAGTTTATAGGGGGGCTCGCGTTTTCGTCAATCGACTTATGGAAAGCATAGATATCTCGACGCATCGCTGGATATGAATTAGATGGGAGAACGTAGATCAAGTCGTTCGTATATACGTCGATCGTGCAGCGTATCGGCGACGAACTGGGCCCCTTCAAAACCATGCTCGCGACTGTGGTCGCCTGGTACCGCGATGGCATAAGTGCCGGCATCGATGGCGGCCTTGCAACCGGTTTGGCTGTCTTCGAAGACCACGATCTCGCTGGGTACCAGGCCCAGGCGATCGGCCGCTGTTAAGTAGATTTCGGGGTCTGGCTTACCATGCTTGACGTCATCGCCTCCAATCACAAATTGAAGTTCTGGTGTGATATTAAAGCGTCCTAGTAAGTCGATCGCGGTATCTCGCCGGGCGCTCGTGCAAACAGCGATGGGGTATCCGGCTTCTAGAATGGACTTGAACAACTCGGTAAAACCGGGCATCAGCCCCAGAGACGTTTCCAAGATGTCGGCAAAGATCTCTTCCGACTCTTGATAGAGCGTTTCAATCGAGTCGACCAGGTCGTGCCAGTCGATCATGACCTGAAATGCCTTGGGAGCCGGTCGTCCCATCATGGCATCGGTTAATTCCTTGGTTAAGCAAAGGCCACGACGCCGCAGGATCTCGGTAGATACTTGCGGATAGAGCATCTCGGTGTTCAAGATCGTCCCATCCATGTCGAAGACGACCGCTTTCAATTCAGGCATGTTCATTCGGCTTATGAGAATACAGGCTAAGCAACAACGACGTAGGGGCTACTCTTCCGTTTTCGCATCTTAAGCACGAACACCCAAGAGGGGGCCACGTTGCCAAGCCTACATGGGTGATGATATACTTGAGACCTTCATTCAAAAGCACCGAGAACTTGGTGTAATTTGGATAGCCAGGGGATGTGGCGAAACTGGCAGACGCGCTAGATTTAGGATCTAGTTCCGCAAGGAGTGCAGGTTCGATTCCTGTCATCCCCACTTTTTTCTTTCGCATCGTACGCAATTGATCTGAAATTGCTCGCCACTCACTGGAGTGGATTCTTGCTGCGGCATTCCAGTTAGTAATCGATAACTACCGATGCGACGGTACGCACGGACTTGGTCACTCGGGTGTCCCTGCAATTGATTGCATGGGATCACCCAAAAGAGTGAATTGCTATAAGTGTTTTAGGCAAATAGGACATTTATTGTACTTTCATTCGTAGAAACTGCTACGTGCTTATAAGGCGAGGGTGGTCTATGTAGATGGAAGCGATATATTGAGGGATTGAACTTTGCCTGCCGGTTACGACAGGGAGAAGTAAAGTCCAGAAATCCGCTAGATAGAAAGCTCTTTGCGGAATGACAGCATTCTAGATAAATGCAAGTCGACGATTTGAAGATGTGAGTCTAGACTGAGTATGGGCCTGGGCGAGGCATTCAGGAAACGCCATAGATAGTTTCATTGAAAGAAAAAGTACGAAGCATGGCAAAACGCGCTACCAACAAACCATCTAAAGCAGATGCAATCCGAAATTTCCAGCAGGACAACCCCGATGCTTCGCCGACCATCGTAGCGGATGCTTTAAAGAAAGCTGGCTACAAGGATGTTACGCCACAATATGTAAGCACCATCAAGTCGATGGATAAGAGAAAAGCGAACGGGCCGGCTAAGACTGGTAAGATCACCGCTGAAGATCTTATGTCGGCGAAAGAGTTCGTGGACTCGATCGGTGGTGTTAGCCGAGCGAAGCAGGCGATGGAAATGTTGAGCAAGTTGACGCACTAGAATTCTAGGTGTCCAGCTGGCGAGATCGACTACCGTCGAATTAAAGCTTGAACGCGCGGACTCGGGTCTGTTGCCATGTCCGCTTTCAAACGTCTTAGCAGTCGCGGATCGGTAGATGTTAAAAGTGCGGCTGCAGCACTATAACGAACCCCCTCATCGGGGTCCTTTGTCATATAGTAAAGCCAGTGGGTTCGATCCTCCCTAGGCATGATGGGTAGATCCCGGACCAGTTGTAGTCGTTGGGCTACATCTGGGTGCGTAAGTCTGGTTGCCAGTTCTAGGTCTTCGGTATTGAAGTTTCGCGCTATGAGGGTTTCCCTGGCGTGCTTTACCATGCGCGAATTCTGTAGATGCAGCATCCACATGATCTCCAGCGTCGTAAGTCGACTGAAATCGGGAAGAGGCTGATCAGGATGTGGGCCGGCCGGAAGCTGCTTGGGAGTTTCGGTCAGGATGGGAAGCTTTAGTGGTTGATCGATGGCGACTCGGCGGTTGGCCGGCAAAACGTCGACGTCTCGATGAACACTTTGCGTCCTGGCAGGAAGAGCTGTTTCCGTTTTCGGAGCATCCCCAGGTATCGATTGCTGCTGCCATGGTAAGCCACCCCGCAGGTCGATATCACCCAGGCGGTGATCAATCGGGGCAGGGCTGGTCGCTGTCGTTTCGCTGGTCTTTTGCGTCTGAAGATAGTTCAACACTAGATGGTCGCTGGCTGCCAGTTCGGTCGAGGGAGTCGACGGCCTGGTTTCGCGAATCATATCTTCCAGGAGTATGAGAAACGGACCGTGCTGTTTCGTGGAACTCCCCAGGTCCCAGTTGGCCATCTGATCTGCCATGAGATGCACCTGGTAGTGAGTCTGTTCGGGGTAGTTGGGCAACTCGTTCTTCAGTGCCTGGGCTAACCGGTACGCCTGATCGGCAATTGCGAGGCCTGGTTCGGCTTGAAGACGGTCGATCCTGGCTTGCATCAGCCTGGTCGCTTCCAGGGCCACAGCAGCGCGGTCTGAGCTCATCCACCGAGCGATATCTTGGTAGGGAGTCGACGAGTCCCTTAGCGCGTGCTCCATTCTCGTTGCCACCTCCGACTCGGAAGCATTGAGCACGAGCGTATCCATGCGGCCTGGTAGCCAGTACCACACTGCTAAGAAGCTGAATCCGGCTGCCAGCAACAGCAGCATGCCCAGCATTATCGCTGTGGTTCGGATGGGTCGAATGGGGACTTCGCTGGGATGCTGCATGGAATCAACTACGGATGATATCGCTGGCGGAAGCTTTCATTGCCGAAAAACCGCAGGTGCTAGCCCATGGTTCGGTTTAGGAATCTCAGAATGATTGTGGCGATCATAGCGATTCAACCGATTTAAGGGTAAGGCCATCTCAGCCGTCGCGAAGCCAAGGGGGAATGCTTGCATGCCGATTTTCCGAAATTCAACCACTCCGACCTGTCTTCTTGGATCGATCTTGCGCTTGTTGGCCTTAGTTTTGGTCGTTGGGGTGCTGCCGGCATCCGTCGTAGATGCCCAGGAAGTCGAGGCGGAACTCGTCAGTTTCAGCCGTGAAGATAAGCAAGATGCGATGCGCCTGATTCCCTTCACGCAAATGCGCCCGCAGGATCAGAATCGTGTTTCTCAGGTGGTGAAAGATCCGAGCATCTTTCGACGCCTTCCGGTACAGGTGATCGATTGCGATCCGGAAATCTACGCGTTTCTGGTTAGCTATCCAGAAGTGGTCGTCAACATCTGGGAACTGATGGGGATCACCAACGTCCAAGTAAGACGGATGGGCCCCACATCGTTCCATGCCAATGATGGCGCTGGCACTGTCAGCAATGTCGACATTGTTTACGCCGACGGCGAAACGAATATCTTCTTTGCCGAAGGCTATTACGAAGGGCCACTCGCGCCGGGGAAGATCCTGGCTAACTGCGTGTTGGTGCTTCAGTCAGGCTACACCAAAGCCGGCCAGGGGCAATCGTACGTCTCGAATCGCTTAGATGTTTTCGTCAAATTCGAAAGTCGTGGCGCGGACTTGCTTGCTCGAACGCTTCATCCTCTGATTGGCAAGACGGCCGATTATAACTTTGCCGAGACCTCCTCGTTCATCGGAAAGATCTCCAAGAATGCCGAAGACAACGTCACCGGTATGCATAACCTGGTCTCTCGCTTGCAGAAAATCGATCCGACGGTTCGCAAGCAATTTGGGGACGTGGTAACGCGTGTTTACCAGCGTAAGGTTGTTGCGGAGCGAGGCGTTCAACAGCAGTTTGCCAAGGTGCCCGACGAAGACCCTCTTCCATTGGCGGCGGCACCGGTGCAAGAGCCGGCACTCTTGCCGAAAGAGCCTGAGCAAATTGCCTTGCGTCCCCTGGAGCCAGCTGTCACGGAAGAAGCGGTGATCGATACGGCTTCCAGTAGTTCCCTGGGCTCGATTCCCAGGAAACGTTTCGCCGAGCTGCGTCGTTAATTCGACTCACTCGAAGAGGACGCCGCCGAGCCATTGGTTGCGAATCGCGTTGTAGCGATTGCCTTGAGCTCTCGCAGGTCGAGCTTGCCGGAACCGAGAATCGGAATCTTCTCGACTTCCATGAAGCTATCGGTGGATGGAATAAAGAGGTTGGGTAGCCCGGCCTGCTTCAGACGCTGGCAGATATCCTCAGGCGTGAACTGCAGCGGCGTGTGCACGACTACGATGCGTTCTCCCTTGGTAGGATGCTCGACGGCTGTAACGGCCACTGCCAGCTCTTCTGTTTCACACGGGCCGAGGATCTGCTCGATCGCTTCTTCAATACGAACGTGCGGGATCATCTCGCCACCGATCTTCGAGAATCGGCTGACACGTCCGGTAATCTTCAAGAAGCCTTCTTCGTCGATCAGCGCTACGTCGCCGGTCTTGTACCATCCATCTTTCAGTACCTCGGCTGTTTCCTCAGGCTGATCGAGGTAACCCTTCATGACGTTGGGACCGGTGATGTATAGCATGCCAGGTTCGTTCACCCCTTTGGCCTCGCCGGTATCAAGATCGAGGATCTTGGCGGCCACGTTGGGGATGGGGCGTCCTACCGTCCCTTCCTTGCGATCGATCTGGAAGTTGTCGATCGAGCGGGCAGGGGGGATGTTCACGGAAACCAGCGGCGACAGTTCGGTCGCTCCGTACCCTTCAACAGGACGAACACCGAACTTCTCTTCGAACGATTCGCACAGGTCGCTGGGTAGCTTTTCCGCACCGGCGACAACGATTTGCAGCGTCGCGAAGTCGTCCTTATCGACACGGCGCAGGTAGCTGCGGAGGAAGGTTGGCGTCGCCAAGATAACCGTGCCTCGGTGCTTCTTGGTCAGATTTCCGATCACCTTCGGTTCCAATGGGCTGAAGTGATAGGCCGACTTCACGTCGATACCAAATAAGGTCCATAGGGTGACGGTGTAGCCAAACGAATGAAAGAACGGCAGGATCCCGATAATGACATCCTGACGATTCAGGTGCACCATCTGCTGGATGGCCTGAACGTTCGACGAAATGTTCGCGTGGGTAAGCTGCACCCCTTTGGGGACGCCTGTCGAGCCAGACGTAAAGATCACCGTCAGGGTGTCATCTGGGCGAATCTTGTTCAGACCGTACGCACGATCGAGGATCCAGCTAGGAGTCACGAAAGCCGTGAACGCACAGCTGATCTTATCCCAGAGGGTCGGCTTGTCTTTCAGGTCTTCCAGGTAGACGACCTCGCAGTCGAGGTCCCACTCGAACTTCTCCATGAAGCGACGACTGGTCAGCACCGACGTGATACCGCACTTTTTGATGCAGTAGTTCATCACTTCGTTGCTGGTCGTGTAATTCAAATTCACGGCCACGCGGCGATCGAGGGCCAATGCCCCGTTGACCGCGGCACCAGCGACCGAAGGAGGCAGCAAGACGCCGACGTATTGCTCTTCTTTACGTGACTTGAGGATGTGTCGCTTGAGCAAACGACGCAGGACGAGGATCCGTGTGAGAAAGACACCGCCGGTCAGATCGGCACCGGTCGTATCGGCTACCTTGGAAGTAAAGAGTCTGCGTTTGCAAACGCGCAGGAGGGTTTTCGCTGGGGGAATCACTCGCTCAACTCGTCGCTCGAAAGCGATCGCTCCTAGCTGCTGGACGGCCTGGCGGATGACATGAATGCCGTACGGAGGCTCGATGGGCTCGCCAAAATGAATGGAGATGGGGGTCTGCCAGCTACGGGGAAGCTTCCAGAAGAACTTGCCATCGCTGAAGGTGAAAATGCTGTCCCAAAGCTCATCAATGAAGACCGGTATGACCGGAGCGGACGTTCCCTCGACCATCTTCAAGAGACCTGGCTTGAAGCCTTGAATCTGACCGCTACGCGTGATGCCCCCTTCGGCGAACACGCAGACCAACTCTCCGTTCTCGATCGCTTCGCGTCCTCGTTGTAGCGCCTTTTGGATTCCCTTGGGCCCCTTGTCGATGAGGATTGCTCCGTGGTACTCGACAAACCGACGGAACCATTCGCTCTTGAAGTTCCCACCCCAAACGAGCATGCGGACAGGCCGGCTACTGGTGAGCATCAGCAGAACGCCGTCGAGCCACGAGACATGATTGGAAACTAAAAGTGCGCCCCCTTCGGCAGGCAGGTTCTCGCGATCATGAACGCGAATGCGGTAGAACGTTTCGCTGGCCAACCACACCAGAAAGCGAAGCGAGTTCTGGGGAAGCAGGTACAGGATGTAGAAAAGAATAGGGATGGTTACCACACCACACAGCAGGAAGATTTGCCGCGAACTCATCAGCGGCAAGTTGGTCGCTTGGAAATAGATTTCGGCGACGAGCTGCTTGTAGTCGGGGTATTTGTCGATCACTTCACTGCGATCAATCGGGTTTTGATCTGTGAACGCCTGATGCAACTGGGTCATCAGTAGCGAAGCGAACGCGTATGTCTTTTCGTCTTCATTCGATGCGATCGACTTCGCTATGTCTAGCGGCGAATCGTACGGGTTTCCTGCGACAATATCCGATCGTAGCTCGTCCGACTTTTGCCGGACCTGTTTCGAGAACTCCGGAGAGATCTCCAAGCCGGCAACTTGATCGACATTATTAACGTTGCCTTCATAGACCGGCGTTCGCAAAACGGAGAACACCACCGAGACAATCAAAATGCCACCAAAAGTGAGGAAGTTGGTCGCGGCCAAAATGGTGCCACGCTTTTCGGCCGGCGCTCGATGTTGCAGGAACGAAGCCAACGGCACTTCAAATAACCCTGCCGATAGCCCCATGAAAAACAGCAGGAAGCTCGCTACGAAGAAGACGAAGTTCCAGTTCCCATCGGCACCGACAATCGGAGAAGGGCAGAGGAATAGCAGGAACGAGCAAATCGCCAGGCCGGTCGCACCAAGTGGGAGAATCCCCATTTCGACGTGACCTTGAGACCAATAACCGGCCAGGATGCAGCCGACAGCCGTTCCGACAACCAGCACGGCAAGGAGTGGCCCGACGTCGGCCTGAGTGGTGGTGCCGCTTTCGGCGGCGAACTGGTCGATATTCAACTGCGCCAGGGCAGCCAGGGTCCAGAAGAACGCACTGCCCATCGCCACGTAAAAGATGGCCTTGTTGACGCGTAGTGCTTTGAGATCCTTGATCACGCTGCGAAATGGATTCCAGGGGAATTTCATATCGGGCTGATTGATCGGCAGGTTCTGAATCCACAAGCTGGTCACAATCCCGACCGCCGCGAAGCCCACCATAATGAGACCGGCTAACCAGAGGTTGGTTTCCCCCTGGTGCGTCCAGTCACTTAGCAAATTGCCAACCACAGTCCCCAGTGCGGTAGCCACCACCGTGGCCAGACCGATGATTCCATTGGCGGAAGAAATGTGCTTCGTCTTGAGAATCTCGGGAATGGCACCCAGCTTGGCCGGACCATACATGGCGCTTTGGGCACCGAGAAAAAAGACCACGCTGAACAACCAGAAAAGCTGCCCGCTCCAGGCCAGCATAATGCCGAGCACCATGATCACAATTTCTGCGATCTTACAGGCAACAATGACGCTACGTTTGCTATATCGATCGGCGAAATAGGCCGCATGAGGTGCGAAAATAAGGTACGGCGCGACCATGCACGCGGTACCAGCCATCAGGATGGTGCCTACGTGTTCAGGTTGCTGTTCTTTGCCGATGCCAATGGCGAACCAACGGAAAATGTTGTCGTTCGCGGCACCAAAGAATTGCGTCAACACCAGTCCAATGAAGCTCATCGACGACAGGTTATTTAGTTCGTCGTCGTGCTCTCGGATGGTGGGCTCATGGGCGCCGGGGGCCATACATCTATTCCACGCGATGATTGCGGTGCTTGCAATTCCGTAAGACTAGCCGATTTGGGGCATTTAACCAACGCCACAACGCGGCTGCCGGCATCATTTGCCGACGCTTTCTTCGCGTATTTTCCTCGCTCGCAAGACAAGCGTGGGTAAGATTTTCCGATTTTTGCCCACCGGAAATGGGATCGACAGGAACTAGGCCTGCAGATTGGCATCGACCAGCCGTCGCATGGTTTCTTGAAGATGCTCAGGCAGAAACGGCTTGACCATGAAGTCTTGAGCCCCTTTTCGTACCGATTCAGCCACCAGCGAGGTTTGATTCAACGCGCTGACCATGACCACCTTGGCGTCCGGATCATGGTTGATGATCTGTTCCAGTCCATAGATACCATCATGTTCTGGCATGACAATATCCATGGTTACCGCGTCAGGACGAAGTTCCTGGTACTTTTCACAGGCTTCTTTGCCGTTCTGTGCTTCGCCTGCCAGGGTCCAGCCGTCTTCGGTCAACGAGTCGATGACCAGTTTGCGCATCAACATCGAATCATCACAAACAAGCACTCGGCCACGTGAAGGATTAGATGTACTCATATTTCTTAGCCCCGAAAGCAAACATGTTACCAGTGCCGGATTGCATCTCCGACGATCCTTACATGGATAGGTTAAAGAACCGAGTCACGTGAGGGGGGAAGCAGTCAAATTGCAAGTCTTCAATCTCGCGTAGCAGACTTCTCGGAATAACCGATACGTTCGGCAGACGCTGACAAATCCTTACAGGAGAGAAGATCCATGACTTGCCGGATTTGCTCAGGCTAGCAGTGCCCATGGTTCGAAGATTGGACTAACGGACCACTAAGTCTGTATTTCATCATGCACCAAGTTTCAGCGATTCAGCGGAGCTGACCGTGGAAATCAATCGCAATCAATACTTCATGATCGGGGTGGTACTGCTCGCTTTGGGCATCCAATTCCGCCTGGTCGACTCGGTAACACTGACTCAGGAAGCGAGCCAGTTTATTTCGAAACAGTTCAATTCGAAGAAGGCCGAGCCGAGCGACGTCCCGACAGCATTTGTCGCGGCTGCCGAAGATTCCAACATCATCTCGGCCAAGAAGACGATCAAGCCTCCTCAATGGTTGGGGTGGGCATTGATCTCGATGGGCGCGGTCCTGGTGCTTCATAGCCTGGCCATGCCGAAGCCTGGTTAGCCAGCCTTGGCACGACTCTGCCGTACATTCTACGGAGTGTAATACGGAACATATCGAGGGTTCTCGGCACCGTAGTATCGCGGATTGCCACGCAAAACATTGGCATCGCGAACCGAACTGTAAGGCCGTAAGCGAACATCTTCCAGGCTTGCCGAAAACGTTCCTTGCCCCGGTATGACCAGCTTAATGACCAGGGTTCCCAGTGGCGATACGCTGCCATCGGTAGCCGGTGAGATCGATTGATATGGCAACCGTGCCACGCGTGAATCGTAACGCGGAAACGTTTGATCCAGCGGGATTCGCCAACTGCCAATCTTCACGAATCGAGCGCCGTGGCCATGCGGCACGCTTGAAAACGATGATTTCTGGAATGCATAAAGTTCTGCTTCCAGGTGACCTCGTGCCGCGGTTGGTAGTCCCTGCGAGTCTTCTGGGGTGAAGGTGACCTCCAAGCCATCGACAATCGGATCGCTATCCCAGCTCTTGAAGGTTGCCCAAGACGAAATACTCGAGACCGGGGCCGTCGTCGGACCAGCTTCCAATTGTTCGATTTCGACTTCGTTTTCTCTGGGAGTGGACGGAGGGCCGAGGGTTATGACATTGGCAGGCGTTTCTGGCTGCCCTTGGGCATTTTGAACGGTGGTGATCAGGGTGGCCAGTTTCTCGAACGAAGCGGGCAATTCGTTGATGGTTAGATGGCGTATGGCCGTCCAAGAGATAGGACGGCTTAGTTCAATCGAACCACGACTCGTTGTGAGATGGACGGTATGGAAATCACTTTTGGGGGAAATCCTGCCACGGAAGGTCCTGCCGCTGGATGTCGTGAGTTCGACAATCGCCGAGGGGGCGAGGTCCTGGGCAAAGACATGTCCGGATGCCAGAGTCAGGAAGCTGCCAATCACGAACAGAAATGCCACGGCAATCGGAGCGATCGAGAGAGAGGTCATGGAGTCGTACATGGTTGCCTGCAGCTAGGACAAGTTTCACGGGATAAGGTCCTCCTTTCGGAACGCAGCTGCAGTGCCAAGCCAGTAGGACTTGAAGGGTGGAATCCCCTAAGTGATTTAATGATAATGAGATGCGGCGATTGCTGGGGTGTCGCCGATTGCTGCGAAGAGGCAACGAAGATGTTTTTTCGCCGCATGATGATTTCCTAACGCATCATCGCAGTTCTCGACCTACACTTGGGCGGTTTTTCGTTAGATAGAAGGTGCTGCGAGAATTGCCGTGAAAAAAGTGCTGCCGAGCCTGTTGAGTGTTTTCTGCGTCGTGATGAGCTGCCTGGTTGCGTTGTCGCCACCTGGGAAGAATGCATCGGCCGAAGAAAGTGCGGCGACCGTTACCGATCGCATGAAGTCGGCTCAGCAGCAACAAGAAAAGCTGACACGTCTACGCGAAGGGGCGGAAATTGTCGACTCGAAGGGGACATTCGAGTGGATCGGAGATCGCCTGAGCTTCGTCCCCGAAAACGAGAAAATGGTTCTGAAGATATTAGAAAACCGAATGATGGAACGCGTTGTTCAGGCCCAGGAAAGCTCGACCGGTGAACTGGTCTGGCTGGTTTCAGGGACGGTAACGGAATTTCGCGGGGGCAATTTTCTGTTAATAAAGCATGTGGTGCTTACCGGCAAGCGGGGCGAATAGCCCGCTGTGCGAGGGGTGTGTTATGTCAGTCGAGCAAATCTATTTGTCGTTGACAGCGCGTAAGTGGAAATTATCATAGGCTTTAGCGTTTGAGACGATTCTGTCGCTGAAGTGGCCTGTAAGATTCTCAGAATGCTCATTTTTCCTTTGTATTCGCGATTCGCGTTACGTTAGAATTCTGCGAAGTCTTCAGGTAAAGGAATTGAAAGCAATGTCGGACCAAAAGCGCCTCAAAGTAACCGAGGTGGAGGACGTCACCGTAGTCGAGTTCAAGGATCGTAAGATCCTGGATGACGTCCAGATACAAGAAATCGGGCAAGAATTTAACGACCTGGTCGAGGTCGATAAGAAGCGAAGCATTTTGCTGAACTTCTCCCATGTCGAATTCCTTTCGAGTTCGGCTTTGGGAAAGCTGATTAGCCTCGACAAGCAGGTGAAGCAGCAGGATGGGCATCTTAAGATGAGCAACATCCGTCCGGAAATTATGGAAGTATTTGCCATAACCCGGCTAAATAAGTTGTTTGATATTAAGGACGACGTTCCCGACGCATTGGCTGCCTTTCGTGGCTAATTGGGAGTCCCTGTTTTCCGTTAAGGGATTTTGTCGCTAAACTAGTGCTATCACCCATCTTTCGATGTGGTGTCTAGCGGCCAGCAGACATCAGTCGGGAAGAAGGCGTTCCTGACTGGCTTTTCCCGTAACACTCCTCCCATTCGTGATTGCGCTTAGTTATGGGCGATGACAACAACTGGCTTTGGTCGAGCAAGGAAACAATTCCTAGTGATACGGCCGAAGGACAGCGTCTCATTAAAGAATTGCTGACTCAACTCGAGCGAGCCGAGTGGGCCATGCATGACAGCTTCGGTATCCACCTGGCCGCCGAAGAGGCCATCGTTAATGCAATCAAACATGGGAACAAGCAGGATCCGAATAAATCGGTTGAAGTCGACATGCGCGTCGGTAAAGAACGCGTCCTGATCCACATCACCGATGAAGGCCCTGGATTTAAACCTGCCGACGTCCCAGACCCAACCCTGGACGAAAACCTGGACGTCCCCTCCGGTCGCGGCGTTATGCTGATCAAGGCCTACATGACCGAGGTCTCGTATAACGAAAAAGGGAATTCGGTGAAGATGGTGAAAAACCGGTCCGCCTAGCCTGGATCCAGACCAATTCTCTACGGCGGAACAGAACCTTCCTTCGGAAGAATTGTCTTCTTCGATAGCATCGGAATTCTTTCTTTTCACTACCCAGGCAACTTTCGCGATAGGTGGCCTTGAAAGGGAAAAGGAAAAACGTAAACTTAGCTGTTCCTCTGATCCCCTGTAGCTCAGTTGGTAGAGCAGGCGGCTGTTAACCGCCTTGTCGCAGGTTCGAGTCCTGCCGGGGGAGCCTTTTTATCCTTATGGCGAACCAAAGCCTCAGGGGTTAACACATCGGGACGGTCACCACCTTCGGCGACGGTCCCGTTTCTGTTTTCTTGGCCGAAATTCTCAGGCTTCACTTCTGGAAAAAGGGTCAGGCTGTACTCTGCCCGCTTCTCCTCAGTGTCGACGAAATGTAGATCCAGCGACTGAATGAAGAGGTGAAGAATGCACCGCTTCTCATCCGGATCGTCTTCGGCCAGGATTTCGCCAGTGTCTTTCCAGTTCTCGATGAATTCCCTGGCCGAATCAGAGACCCGCTTAATCGGGGACTCTTGTTCGGTCATGGTCTTAATGTCCGCCTGAAGCTAATCTCGCTCGGCTTCCAGTTCCTTAAGCTCGGTCCCCACGCTAGCGATCCCGAACTTACCGAGCGCCTTCAGCACTTCGATCAGATTTTTGATCTCGGACTGGACACGCGTCAATCGATGGCGAGCGATGTCGATCAACCGGAGCCGCAACAGGGTTATTCGTTGATTCAAAATTTTACTCGCGGCCCGGTTACGGCAGTCGTTGTCTTACTACTTGGCGGATCGTTGTGAGTCCCGTCTTTCAAAACGCGTAAGGAGGGCGTGGCATTTGTCTTAAACCGAGCGAAATGACGGTTCGTCCTGTGCACGAAAGAAGACGCCCGCAAACCGCTATCTGATCGACTACACTGCAAGGAAACTTGAGTTGCGGTCGGTCGTTTCCACCGCTGCGACTTTGGGTGATTCGTTCCTCTAGGCGGACGATGCAGCTTCAGCAGATTGTGACGAAGCGAAACTGCAGGAGGCGGTGGAGAATGGCGATCATGAACGGATAGGTAATATCCGAATCTCAACCGCCGCTTGCCAGACCGAGAGGCCGCATTGGAAGCTACTATTAACGGCCGCTCTTGGCCCAAACGCGTTCGAATTCGATACGTCCCGAGTCGCCCTGTTCTGTCGGCCACGCTCGCATAGGCGAGCTACTGCCGCTCTTTCCCGAGCGTAGGGAAGCAAAACTGGACCTTCTTATATCGGAAGGTCGTCGGGGACCTCACCCATGTCTCTACCAACGAGCCTGCGGATCGTACCATGCGGAAGTGCTTGGAATCCCGTGCACCGCCCAGAGAACTTCTTGGAATCCGTTGTGGTATCCGCCGATCGGTGTTGTCAGAAACGCAATCGATTTCACAGGCAGCATTTCTTGTATTTTCGTCCGCTTCCACAAGGACAAGGTGCATTGCGTCCTGGCCGCTTTTGCCCAGACGTGCGTTTCTTCGCATGAGCAGCATCTCTACGCATCTGCTTTGCGTCTTGCCCCGTTCTGATGTTAATGGAGTCGAAATGTTTTCCGCCGATCGAGAAATCAATTACGTCTCCATCTCGCTTCATTATCGACCACACTGGAGGTCCTGTTTCTTCCGGTGGCATTTCAACATCGATTCCTTGCCTCTTAAAGTACTCCGCTTCAAAGATGTCGGCGTAGTCTGCATCGAGTCGCACCATTGTTGAACCATCTTCCGCATCCTCAGGCATCGCTACGGCACCATGCCGCAAATAGAATCCGGCGAAAACTGCTTCGTCTTCATTCGTTACGAGTCCATGAAGGGTCTTTCTCCACGCCAAGAACTCCGTCAACTTTTCTAGTGTATCAATCTTTAGAATGATGGACTCCAGCGTGTCAGTGTCGACAACCCAAGGATAACTAACATCGCCCGCTGTTTCCATCCAGCATTCCAAATCGGATGCTATGAAACCGAAGTACGAATCAAGGGCAACGACCGGAAAAAAATGGTCAAATTTCGTGGTGTCGATCGTTGCAACTCTGTTGCCTTTGTTGTCGAACAGATCGACAGCCCCACTCGCGGACTTTAGGTACTCGATCACACTCACTGCTTGGTCATAGCCCGCCTGGATGGTCTTTTTTACATCGGTAACAAGTCGAGAAACTTTGTCGTCGCGTTTCTTCACGGATCGAAGTGGAGATGCCTTGCTCTCAACCACAAAGACCGTATCACCATTTATGAGTAAAAGGTCCCGTTCAGCAAGCTTCCCTTCTGGGCCGACCGGTATGCAATAGCTTCGGTAGCGCGTCGCGGAATCAAGAACAGTTGAAAAAAGTCTCGACGCTTCATCTTCTAGTGCGGCGTCTCGTCGCTTTCGTAGCTGAGCAGCGAGCTTCGGCGTGTCGAAGCACTCCGGCAATCTCGTGAGCGGCGCATAGGTGCAATAACAAACATCAAGCAACATGAACGATCCGTCCTCAAGTCGTGCGAAGGGTCGTGACCGAACAATGTCTTCGTCATACGGTGTTTGAAAATCTTGATTCTTCTCCCCAGGAGAAAACGAGAACGCCTCAAGAAATTCTTTCCCGTGACCATCCGAAATACCGTCAAGATCTCGTGGAGCGAATAAAAGGCATTCGTTTATCGTCTGAACACCATCGGCAAACTCATGTCCGACTTTCTCATGATCTGGGTGGTTGCGCATGAAATGGTGTAGTTCTTCATTACTCGCACCGTCCGCAGCCATCTGCTTGAAAATCTCCCAGTGCTCGTATACTGGCGACATCAACTTTCGAGCAGATTCAAGTCTCTCTGGGACAATACGGTGAATTCGCTCAAAAGCGGCGTTTATTTGCGAGACGCTCACGCCGAGTGCAGGCTGAATTACACGGGAACAAAACGGAGAGAACAAGCGGTCAATTCGATTCCGTGCCTGCTCTGGGTACGTTAACTCTCCTTGGATCGCACTCAAGAGACTTGTCATACCTGCAATCATCCGTTGTTGACGATCGTCTTTCGCTCCATCAATATCCTTGAGGTCGTCAAGCATTTCGCGATAAAAGAATGCTTGCCACAGGGTTCCGCAAATCTCCAGTAGCTCGTCCGTATTCGGGTCTTCGGAGATCGCCCCAGACTTAAAAGCTACTTTGGCACAAAGTGCTCGAAGATATCGGGAGTGCCCCATTAAATCAGATACTGGAATACCAACCAAAGGCGCAACGTGCTGAAGCTCCTTCAGGTTTAAGCTCCATAAGAGGCCGGGAACCGTTTCAGGCGTTAGCGTTTGTTCAACCTTCTGAATCTGACGTTCGATTTGCTTGTCGAGCCGCCGCTTCTCGTTGTCAATGGCCTCAGCATCGCCCTTGATCGATTCGAGGTGTCCGTAATAGGTCTGTGGATGCATGAGTTTTTTCTCTTTGAGTCTGATCTTGATATGACATTGTGGCGCGAATTTGGGTTCGCGGACAGTCATCTTCTCACCAGCAGATTGCCAGCCTCATAAACCGAAACCTGCGCAGTTTCTGTATCACTGAGATGGCACCAGCTCCCGGTTGGTTGTAATCCCGAATCTCCGGGGAAGAGTTGCTCAGGAGGGCGTGTCCAGTGCGCAATGACGAGTAAGATAATTCTTGTCGTAGATCGTGACGCAGTTGGTTTCTAATTATCGTCGAGAGCATTCCGATGAGCCCTATAAATGTTCCGACAAGAAAATCTTTCCACGAGAAGTCGTTGCTGTAAATCACTGATATTTAGTCGTTTACGAAAATCGTGTGCAACGAAATCGCCCACTTTTCGCCGCCTCCACTCGACCCACCTTGGCTATTTTGACAAGGTGGGTTTTTCTTTTGAGTTGCACAGAAAGACTATCAGTAAGATCTGACGTGAATTGCTCACATGTCTGATTTTGTGTCTGATCTGATCGGCTGGCTTAGGATTCTAAAAACCACTTTTGAAGAGTAGGCGGTCCTTGTGATGGCGCGCGAAGTATAAAGCGTACTACGAAAAGATATGCGAGCGACAACATCCCATGACGGTTCGTACTGGGTGATTTACAGGACTAACTCTGACCGCTTCAACTGCCGCCAGCCAATCAAGTTAAACGCTCGACTTCAGATGTGCGTGTGATGAGTTCCCGCCAAAAAGCATTTCTCTGACTTGAGCACACAAGTTTGCTGTGTCAGAAGGCCTGCGATGGTGACAACTTAGAATATGGTACTAAGAATTTATGCCCAGGAAGACGTAGGCTTGGTCGCTGGAATGTCTGCCATGGCGGCACTCGGCGCGAAGCCGAGTGCCGCAAGCAGAACGAACGATAGATAGAGACAACGATTAGCCGGGCCAGCTTCCCGCTGGCAGGCTCTTCGCGTCATTACCACTTCAACATGAGGCGCTTGGCCTCCTGTTCAAGGTTCAAGTAAGGCTCGCCCTTGACCGATACGGCAACGCCTTGGATCTTACCCCCGGTGAACTTGCCGGGAGCTTTGTACAACGTACTCACCGCATCACCGCTGTCGTAACCGACGCAGAGGCCTTCACCGGAAAGGGTGAACTTGCCCGGCTGGGTGCGCATCTTGCCGGACGCCACCACCTTGTCGTCGATATACAGCTTGGTCTCGCCCAGAAACTCGCTGTGTTCGCCCTGGCCTGTCTTCTCGAACTCCATGCCTACCGTGTATTTACCCGGCTTCAGCGTCACGTCGGACTCGAACACCTGCTCGGGCTTGATGCCCAGGAAGTTGTACACGTAGTAGAGCTTATTGTCCTTGATGAACAGCGAATGACCGCCAAAGCGGGAGCCCATCGCGAAGATCACGCCTTCGGTCTTGTCGGTGATCTCGACGTTGGCGAGGATCTTGTAGGAACGACCTCGCACGTTGACCGCCACGCTTTCCGATACAGGTTCCGTATCCGGGTAATACTTGTAGGTATCGTGGGGAGGTTCCTCACTGGGTCGCGGGAGCCCTGCAATCGTCACAGGAAAACGATCATCCAGTGGCAGCACGTTGTTCTCTTTCGCCTGTTGCATCCAGAGGTCTTTGAGCTCCTTCAGCTTTTCCGGGTACTTGTCGGCGAGATTGTTGGACTGAGAGCGGTCCTCCTCCATGTTGTAGAGTTCCCATTTGTCGCTGTCGAAGTGGCTCTTGTTGCCCATCGGAACGTGCACGGAGGCCGCGTGCCAGCCGTCCTTCCAGATGCCCCGCGTGCCGAACATCTCGTAGATCTGAACCTTTTTATGCGTCGGGTCGTTCGGCTTGGCATCAAACGTGTAAGCCATGGAAACGCCGTAGAGCGGGTACTGCTTCACGCCGTGATTGAACTCGGGCATTTTCAGACCGGTGATCTCCAGCAACGTCGGCACGATATCCGTCGAATGATGGTACTGGTGGCGAAGCTCGCCACGTGCTTTGATCCCCTTGGGCCAGCTGATGACTAGCGGATCCGCAGTTCCCCCCTCGTACTCTGAGTAGCGTTTGAAGAACTTGTACGGTGCCGAGAAGGCCGCAGCCCAGCCGGTTGGGAAATGCTCGTAGGTGTCCGGGCTGCCTAGCTTGTCGATGTACTTCATGTTGTCTTCGAGACTGTCCGGAAAACTATTGAAGAACTTGTTCTCGTTTACCGAACCATTGGGCGAGCCCTCTCCGGAGGTACCATTGTCGGCAGCGTAGATGATCAGGGTGTTTTCGTACTGGCCTGTTTCCTTCAGGTAGTCGATGACACGACCGATCTCATAATCGGTGTAGGAAGAATAGGCCGCCCAAACCTCTGCCATGCGGTTGAAGAGTTGCTTTTCCTGGTCGTTCAGGGAATCCCAGGGGCGTACGTAATCCAGCGGATTGGCTTCGTCTTTGGGAAGGGGGTTAACAGCGGTGTTGACGGTATTTTCGGGGATGATGCCTTTCTCCTTCATGCGTTTGGTTACCCATTCGCGATAGGCGTCGTAACCGTCGTCGAACTTGCCTTTGTATTTCGCGATCCATTCCTTGGGAGCCTGGTGGGGCGCATGGTTGGCACCAGGATTGAACCACATGAAGAAGGGCTTGGACGGGTTGGAGGCGTTCTTGTTGCGGAGCATCTCGATTGCCTGATCCGCGAGGTCCTTGGATAAGTGATAGCCATCCTCAGGCATGTATGGCTGGTCGATGAAGTCGTTGTCCTTCACCAGGTCCGGATACCACTGGTTGGTCTCGCCGCCGAGGAAGCCGTAGAAGCGATCCCACCCCTTCTGCAGCGGCCACTCGCCGCGATACCCGCCCGGTGCCACGTCGACTTCCGGCACATTGTGGTCCTTGCCGAGCCACAAGGTAGCGTAGCCATTGGCCTGCAACACTTCGGAAATGGTCGTTACCTCTTTGGGAAAGCGGGTGCTGTAGCCCGGGAACCCCTCCGCGCCTTCGCTGATGTTGGCATACCCGTTCATCCAGTGGGTGCGGCCGGTCTGCAGCGTGGAGCGTGTGGGTGAGCACAATGAGGTGGTATGCCAATTGGTGTAGATCAGCCCGTCGGCGGCGAGGCTGTCGAGCGTCGGCATGCTGAGGCGGCCACCGTAGGGAGACCAGGCCGCCTGGCCCGTGTCGTCGTATAGTATGAAAAGGATATTGGGGGCTCCTTCGGGTGCCTTTGGGGGCATGAAGGGCTTCCAGTCCGGTTGGGAATCACGGACGTCCAGCTCGATCTTGCCTTTAAACCCTCGAAGAAGATCGGGTGAGGAATCGTCGGCTGATTTTTGTTGCGCCCGCACCGAAGTAGCAAGCAGCAGTGCCGCTATAAAAGCGAGGGCTGTTTTTGTAGTACTCATAATGACCTTGCATTTCAAATAAAGGTAAACGCGTCTTTTGAAGTCGCCTGTGATCAGAAGAATTGCATGAGCAAAGATGAACGTGGGCCTAGTGGCTATTGCAGGTCGGCCCACGTCGAGTTAGCAGCGCCGGATCACTTGGTTCGACCTGGCATCACAACCTTGAAATTCGGGGGGTACTTGATGGGAAAAGTCTTCTTGGGCAGACGCCGTCACCACCGTTCCACAGACCACGGTCATAATCACGGTTGAAGCGATAATCGGACGGCATAAACTACTCAGCATTCTCATCTTCAGATCCTCTCTTTTTCAGGGAGTATTGAAAGTAAGCGAAACTCTGTGGATGTACTTTGAGCTTTTACTCCATGTGCTCGATGGCTCTTTCGATTACCTCAAGGAGTGCTTCCGTATCAAAGGGTTTGCATAGGAAATCCGTGGCACCTGCCTGCAGGGCCGCTTGCCGTGAGTGCTCGTCTTGATGCGACGTAATGAACACGATGGGAATGTGCTGATTAGCGACCGTCAGCATTCTCTGAAGCTGTAGACCACTCACCCTTCGGAGATGCACGTCGAGGAGGAGACAGTCGGTATGTGAAGCGGCGTCGCATTCCACAAATTCCTCGGCTGAGGCGAACGTCTCGACCGCATAACCACTGCTTTGCAGCAATCGTTGTAGCGCTCGGCGAACAGACTCATCATCGTCAATCACGGCAACCTTGAAGGGTGGTGCCATCGCAATCGATGCTCCGACCGCAGTCGATTACTCTCCAGCTCAGGCGGAGTCGCACGACTCGCAGTCCGGGAAGTAACGAAATACGACAGGCGGTGTTGTTAGCAACTAAGATGGCACTCGAGAGCACAGCTGCAAATCATCTCTTGGGATGATGCAACCTATACTTAAGGCGTAGAGACGCCAGATTGATCCACCATGTGAACCAGGTCGGCAATCGATGCCGCTCCCATCTTCTCCATCACGTGGCGACGATGAACTTTGACGGTCGGCTGGGAAATGTTTAAATGTCCAGCGATCTGCTTGTTCATTAAGCCCTCGCACACCAGCATCAGCACTTCATGTTCACGTGGCGTCAACGACTCGATGCGTTCGAGAATGTCCTTCACTTCGCTCCTGTCCCGGCGCATGCGGATATGCTGATCGATTGCCTGACCTACGGCGTTAAGCAGCACTTGATCATCGACAGGCTTGGGTAAGAAGTCGACGGCCCCTGCCTTGATGGCACGGACGGACATGGGAATATCACCGAAGGAGCTGATAAACACAATCGGCAAATCAACTTTCGAATCAGACAATTCCTGCTGCAAGTCTAGTCCGCTCAATCCCGGCATGCGGACGTCGAGAAGTAAACAGCCTGGGACATCGGCTCGCTTGTGATCCAGAAATCCACGAGCCGAACTGAAGACCTCGACACGCAGGCCGACCGATTTCAGTAAACGGGCTTTTGCATTTCGAACGGACTGATCATCGTCGACGACATAAACAGTGGCATTTTTGTACGGCATGGTCTTGTGTTACGTCATCGAAGGGGGAAGGTGTAGGCGAAGGACAGGGCCTGTTTCTGGATTGCTCAGTTTATGTATTCAGTATTGCTCTATTATGCATCAGGGGATGCAACCGGCAAACGGACGTGGAAGGTGACGCCTCGGTTGGCATTCTGCGTGGCCCAGATTTCTCCTCTATGTGCGTTCACAATCGATTGACTAATCGACAAGCCCATGCCCATGCCGCCCGTCTTCAGCGTGTAGAACGGGGCAAAGATCTGACTTAGTTGGTCATCGCTCAAGCCAATGCCAGAGTCTTCAACTGTCAATTTCACGAACTGAGCGTCGTGTGTCGTACGGATGTTAACTTGGCGCAACTCCGGATCGATATCCTGCATGGCCTGAGCGGCATTATTCAACAGATTCATGATCACCTGTTGTAGTTCGATTTTATCCCCATTGATGGATGGCAACGTGTCGTCAAGCTGTTTATGAATGATGATGCCTCGATTCTCGGCATCCGGCGCGGCAAGCTCGATTACCTCATGGACTGCACCGTTCAGGTCTAATGGCTCTTGAGTTGGCGATTCCTTGCTGACCAGAGATCGCACACGATTGAGTATGCCTGCGGCCCGGTTTCCATCGCCTACAATGTCGTGTAAGGCGGCATCGGCTTCCTCAGAGTCAGGCGGCGTTTGCCGAAGCAACCGGATCGCCGCCTGAGCATTACTCACGATAGCGGAGAGTGGTTGGTTCACTTCATGGGCAAGAGACGCAGTCAATTCACCGACAGTTGTCATGCGGTTGACTCGCGCGAGTTCAGACCTGTGCTGGCGTGCAAGTTCTTGACTGGCCGCAAGGGCTTGTTCGGCCCGCCATCGCCGAAGTCGAGCGAACAAGAGTGCTGTGATCAGCAGGGATTGAAGGACAACAATCGTGCAGGCGGCAACCAAAATCCAGAGGTAGCTCTCCCAGAACGTCGGCTCTCGATATCGTACAATCGAGCCTTCCGGTAGTATGTCTTCGTGGATGCTCAAACGCTGCAGTTGGCGAGCATCGAACATGAGTTGATTCAACTCTTCGCCGACCAAGGGAATATCCGACGCTCGTTCCCCCTGAAGAACTCGGGCTGCCATTTGACCTGCTATTTCGCCCTGGGTTTCAATCTGAATGAGACTTCCGCCCGTGATCCCGTGACCTAGCAGCGTGTCCCAAAGACCAAACACAGGCGCGGGGCAAGCATTGCTTATTTTCTCGATGACTTCTCTCGTGACGTAATTATCGCCGGACGTATCCTCTTGGTAGGACAGCATCAACACGACGGTGTGTGGTTCGACTTTAGCCACGCGATCGAGCAGTTCCGGCAGCGGAAGCCCTGTCAGGTACTCGACGTTTAAGACCTGCTCGTATTGAGCAATTTGGGAAGCTGCTAGATCACGGATGCTCTTGTCCAGAGGCGAAGTGCCACCAATTACTAACAGATGTTTAGCTTTCGGATAAATATCCAGGGCAGAACGAAGCGTTGCATCCACACCCAAGTGATACACAACGCCAGTTACGTTGGGCTCAGCGCAAGCTCGTTTCGCCAAGGCATCCTCGACACTGCAGAAGACTATCGGGACGTCGGGGAATATGGCATCCCGATGGGCCAATGTAAACTCAACCGCATCTACGGCAACTGGAATTACCACCTCGACGTTGCTATCTCCATACTTTTTTTGCAGAAGGGCAATCCAGTCGCGAACGTACTCTTCATTTTTATAGCGGGACAGATCAAGGTATTCGACTTCCAGTTCTGCACCCTGGGCCAGCTGTTCCGCGAGAGCCCGCCGAATACCTCGGTCCCTGTCGACGTTGATGGGCAACAAAGTCCGAAAGCTATAGAGAACGACGATCGTTTTCTTTCTCCCTGTCTCCGCTGTGTGAGAGAACGTTGCTCCAGCGAACAAAGCGGCGAACGCAATAGTGACGATAGCACGCTGCAATAGCGTCCTTATCCCACAGTAAGAATTCTTCGGAGTTTGATTGCCAAAGGGAGATGTCATCTCAGTGTCAATTTACAGTTCACAGCAGTCGGTATCGACGTAGCGGGACGTGCCGCATGGGTGCCCTATAGCGGTAGATCAAATTTCAGCGTAGCCTGCCGTTTGTTATCCTGCAATCGCTAAAAGATTGAGCCCGCTGCTTTATGAATGCTTAAGATACGGCTCGGGCACCAATAATACCTGTTGGAACCAACGTGCATCAGGAGACAGCGTTCTGAGTTAGACTCGAGGTCCTATGCCAAGTCTTGCGATTCGCCAGGATTGCCCTGGTTCAGTCGTGTCAAAACCTGCGTTACCCGTGACCGGCTAACTCCTAGATACCTGGCAAGAGCAGCCCGGCTTTCGACGATTCCGTTGTCGAGAAGAGACTGGTAGAATCGGTCACGCGCCAGCGGATCGTGTTTAGCCTTGGGAGTTTCGGCAGGCTCCGACTCCGCTTTCAGATCGCCCCAAGGCAGCAGATGGACGTTCCGTTCCTTTCTGGAAGTCGTTACTAGGCAAAGACCTAGCTCAACAAACGGGGTGTTCGCTGAGTGGCCGATTCGGAGAGAGGGAAAATAATTCACGCGTCTCAAATTGTCGAAGCTCGCCAGGATTTGGTTCAATTGCGACGCAATACTTTGTTACGCGTTATGCGATCAAGTCCGAAATCACCTCGCCGCCAAACTGGCTGAGTTGCTTGAATCGGCCCCCATGAAAGTAAGTCAACTTGTTATCGTCTAGACCCAGCAGATGTAGCAGTGTCACGTGCAGGTCTCGAATCGGATGAACCGTTTCCACGGCTGATCGTCCCAGTTCATCGGTTGCCCCGACGATGCCAGGACGCACGCCGCCACCGGCCATCAGCATGGTCATTGCCTGGTTGTTATGGCCGCGGCCCAGCGAGTAGACGCCACCTCGCTTGTTGTTATCCGGAGTTCGTCCGAACTCGCCGGTCCAGATCACTAGCGTGTCTTCCAGCAGACCGTGCTGTTTGAGATCCCGAATCAGCGCCGCAACCGGTTTGTCGACACTCTTGATGCGGGACGTATGACCTCGCTTGAGATAGTCGTGACTATCCCAGCCACCGCTGAAAATCTGCACGAAGCGAACCCCTTTCTCTACTAGTCGCCGCGCCATCAAGCACTGCCTTCCAAAAGCTTTCGTCTCGGGCTCATCCAGTCCGTACATCTGGTGCGTGGCTTCGGTCTCTTGCTGAAGATCGATCACGTCCGGCACCTCGGCCTGCATGCGGAACGCGAGTTCGTAACTTTCCATGCGAGCCATCAGCCTCTTGTCTTCCACGCCGAGCGAATCTTGGTAGGTTGAATTGAGCACAGCTAGTTCATCGAGTGCTCGCTGCTGATGATCTCTCGACTTGTAGGCCGGTGGCGCAAGATCGAGAATCGGTGACCCTTCCGAACGCAGACGAGTTCCTTGATAGTACGGCGGCAGAAAGCCGTTGCTCCAGTTGCCAGGGCCACCTTGCGGCAGCGCCATCTCGGTCATCACCACGTAGCCGGGCAGGTTCTGGTTGACCGTCCCCAGGCCATACGTTGCCCAGGCACCAATCGCCGGATCACCGCCCAGCCGGCTACCTGTGTTCATGTGATACAAGGCCTCGGGATGGTTCAGCGATTCAGCCTGGCAGCCGCGATAGTTGCACAGCTCGTTGGCCACATACGGATCGGCCAGGTGTTTCCACTGGTCGCACATCCAAATTCCGTTGTCGCCCACTTGGTTAAACTTGAAGGGGCTACCGACGAAAAACTTAAAACCCTTCTCGAGGCCACCGGTTAGCTTCGACTCTTGCTTGTGCCGCTTGGAAAGCTCTGGCTTAGGATCGAACGTATCCATATGTCCAGGCCCTCCTTCCATGAACAGCATAATCACGTTCTTCGCCCTCGCAGGTAGCATCTGCTGTTTGGGGGCCAGCGGAGAATCATTCGCTGCTGCATGGGCGGTGCCACTTAGCAGGGACGAAAACGCGACACTGCCAAGTGACGCTCCCAGGCCATACAAAGCTTGACGACGGGTAAGTTGATGGGCGTTCATGGGGCACCTTAGTCGACGTACATGAATTCGTTGGTGTTGAAAAGCAATAGGCACAAATCGGCTAGTGCTCGCGTATCGGCTGAAACCTCGGCCGGCTTGGTGTCGTGCTCGTAGTTCTCGAACACTGGAAGAATCTCCTGGTACTCGAAGACTTCGCCTGAAAACTCTTCGACCAGCGAACGTGTAATCTCAGTTGGATACTTAGCCGGCTGTGGGTCCCGTTTCGCGTGGTAGACTTGCATTTCGCTCACATACTTTGTGAGCCGATAGACCTCGTTAGCCGTCGCATGCCGCCCAAGTACCAGGCGAAAAGCCAGATCAACTTGCTGCCGCAAAAGTTTCTCTGAATCCTCTAACCTCAGGGCCAACGCAATCGATCGGTCGATCATCGTATCGCTATTGAGCAGCGTGAAGACTTGAGGTGTGACTGCTGCCGCTTCTCTCTGTTCGCAAGAATCGTTCGGATTAGGTTGATTGAACAGCTCGGTCAAGGGATCGGCCTGGCCGCGAACGTGATAGGCATAAATGGTTCGCCGATTCCGCTCGTCCGCCGTTGGCGATGGCTGGTAGGCAGGTGCCAAGGAGAACTGAATCATCCGCGGCTGTAGGGCCACTTCCATGTTGATCTCCGGCATGACCGGCAAGCCACCACGGCTGTGCACAAGCTCGCCAGTGATCGATAGAATGCCATCGCGGATCTCTTCCGCGCTCAGTCTCCGCCGCGGGAAGTGCGAAAGCAGTTGGTTGTTCGGATCGATCTCGGCAATTTGCTCCGGTGCGGCTGGAATCGATGAGCGGCGATACGCCTGGGAAAGCATGATCTCGCGATGCAAACGCTTCATCGTCCAGCCGTTGTCGAGAAAGTCGGCCGCCAGGTAATCGAGCAGTTCCGGATGCGATGGCTTGCCACCCTTGGCACCCAGGTTGTTTGGGTTTGCCGCGATGGCCTGGCCGAAGTGATACTGCCAGATACGATTCACTATCGCTCGCGAAGTGAGCCCGTTATCCCGGTGGGCAATCCAGCGAGCCAGTTCCAGTCGCCGCCCATCCACGTCGGAAGTCACCAGGTACGGCGACTCGCTTGATGGACTAGCCGGCAGGCCCACAGCACTCAAAACGCCTGGTTGCACCACATCGCCCAGTGCCGTCAAAGCACCACCGATCAGAATATGCTGCACGGCATCGGTTTTCGGTTCCTTGCCCCGCTTGATCCGCAGCTTGCGGGCAAACGTGCTTCCGATCTGCGAGGCCGGCGAGTTGTACACGCTCTGTGCCATCGGCTCGAAACGTTCCAGTCGTCGCGTCCAGATCCATTCGTCTTGCTCGCGGACCTTCAGTTGCCCCTGCTCGACATGATCGAGCCCGCAGTGCCGCTCCGGCTTCTGGTCATCGGGAAGATCGCGCCGCGCGGCCTCATCTTTGTATGGCAGGTCATGCTCGGCAAACCACTGTTTCGCGGCTGCTTCCCGCTTTTTGACCAGTTTGTTCTTCTCGTTTACGGCAAACTCCAGCATCCGCTCGACATGCTGCTTCTGGTCGTCGAAGCGTTCCTGGTTCTCTTCCGGCAGAAAGGGAACATCGCGCTCGGCCATATGCGTGGTCGAAAACGCCGAGTACATCCGGTAATAGTCACGCGTTGGCAGGGGATCGAACTTATGGTCGTGGCATTTGCAGCACCGCATCGTCTGACCGAGGAATGTTTGCCCAGTGATGTTCACCAGGTCGTCCAGATAGATCTGCCGTGCTTCCTCATTCTCGATCATGGCATTGTCCCACGGACCCATCCGCAGAAAGCCTGTCGCCACTAACCACTGGGACTCTTGCTCGTTGTACTTTCCACTTTGCTGGACCTTCTGAACCTCTTTCTCGTTGCCGCCAATTCGTTCGCGTACCGAATGGTCTGCTAGTTCATCGCCGGCCAACTGCTCGACGACAAACTCGTCGTACGGCTTGTCATCATTGAACGAACGGATCACGTAGTCACGATAACGCCACATGTTCGAACGTTCGTAGTCGTTGGCCATGCCGCTGGTGTCGGCGTATCGTGTCACGTCCAACCAATGTCGTCCCCATCGCTCGCCGTAACGCGGACTTGCCAGCAGTCGATCGATCAGGTTGCTCCACGCTGCATCAGGATCTGCCTGCCAGCCTTGGTCGAACGCGTCGATCTCTTGGGGTGTCGGCGGCAAACCGGCCAGGTCCCACGTCGCTCGCTGAATTAGTTGACGCGACTCGGACTGCTTCGCCACTGGAAGCTCCGCGCTGGTCAGCTTCTGGGCGATAAAGTGATCGATCACTTTGTGCAGCGCAACATCTTCCGGGTAGATATGCTTTTTATCAGCCAGTTTCTCAAACGCCCACAGGTCGCTGGGGTCGTAGCGGCGATTGGTCCACTCGTCCGAGGTGCCACCACTGGTCTTCACCAACTGGCCTTCTTCGTTGGTGACATTCTCCCATTCGGCATTTCGGATCTCGGCTTGACGCTCGGCCGATGGCCACGGGGCACCGGCGGCAATCCACGTTCGCAGGTCTGCGATCTGCGCTTCGCTGAGACGATCGTTTTCCTTGGGCGGCATTTCGTAGCCTTTCCACAACACGGCTTGGTAGAGCGCGCTTTCTTCCGGCTTGCCAGGCACCAGCGAAGCTTCCCCGGACTCGCCACCGGTTAGCATGCCGTCCCGCGTCAGCAGGTTGTAGTCGCCGCGCACATCCTGGGCGTCGCTGCCGTGGCAGCCGAAGCACTTCGTCTGCAGTACGGGAAGAACCTTCAGGGTGAATAGCTGCTCGGCGTCTGGGTGACTGGGATCTTCTGCTTGTGCGGCCGCGAGGTGTCCCCACAGGCCTAGCAGCGCGATCGTCAGTGCGAGGCCGGCAGCAAATGTCTTAGGGCTTGCCATGGTCATAAATATCTTGAATGTCATCAGGGGTGAGGGCAGAGGAGAAGATCAGGAACTCGTCGATTCGACCGTTAAGGTTCCGAACGGCGAACTCGGCATCGGGAAGCGTGGGAAGTTCCCAATTGCCGATAGATGCCGTACCGATTTGTGCCAAAGCCGGCATCTGCTCGGCTGGAACCTCGTGCCGGCTCAGCTCGTGGCCGTTGAGGTAATGAATAATCGTGCGAGTTTCCCAGTCGCAGGTCACCGCCAAGTGAATCCACTTCCCTTGAAATAACGGATTCCAGAACGAAGGGGAAAGGGCTTTGAAGTCTTTGGGCCCATCCTTGGCCGCTCGTTCGACCGGTCGCACCGAGAAGTACAGCTGCCCGGTATCGAGGATCTGCCAGTGCGGTTCTCCTTTGTCGTACGCGTCGGTCAAAAAGAGGGAGTTGTACACCCGGTCGAGGCTATCGATCCGTGCCCAGCACGCAAAGGTCAACGAGTGGAACTCGCCGGGGATGTTTACTCTCACCCGATCGGCTGGCTGCTTGAACTCCAGGGAACTCTTTTGTGGCCAGCGTCCTCCGACCACCTTGGCACCAATGATCGCACCATCCAGGTCAGGGTTGGCAGGCTCCAGCTCACACGCCAGACGCCGCTGCCAGTCGTCGAGTTGATCGAACGAGTAATACGTCACCAGGCGTGGGTCGCTGCGGATCGCCTCCGACCACGTCTTCCACTGGTCGTATCGTGCCTGGTCTTGCCGCTCGCTGAGCGATTCGAGTTCGCCAATACCGACGAACGCTTCGGCGGGCATGGACGCGTCGGTTAGGTCGCCTGTCTGGCCGAGACGGACGCCTTGGCCCGTCGTGATGCGGCGTACCGTTTGCGATTGTGGATGCAATTCGACTTCGCCATCGAAAACCTGCACGTCGACGGAATCGCTCGACACAACCAAGCCGAATTCGGTCCCCAGATCAACGACCTTCATCTTATCGGTATCGAGCGAGAACCCCCGCGCAGCCGGCGGTACGATCGCGCGAATCTTCCCCTGGCGAACGAGCGCCTGGGTTGATGATTCCAATTGCAGATCGGCCGGTCCTTCCAGGACGATCGTGGCACCGCAGAAGAACTCGATCTGGGCGAGTCCTTTGCTGAGTTGGAACTTGCCAGAGGTCAACGCATCCCCCACTTGCCGCGACGGCTGCCCCTCTGGCCAGGCAGGATCGACAAGTCGCGTCAGGATGGCAACCCCTTGCGAGGTGCTCTCTTGGGCGTTGCCTGTATCACCGATAGAGATCGCGCGGGAGCTGCCTGCGTCCCCACTATTCATATTAAGGAAAGACCAAATCAAACCGAACGAAAGCAGCACGCAGGCCGCCAAAGCCACCGCGGCAATCGAAGCCCAAGCGGTCGACTTCACCTGAGCTTGTTGCGGCTGAGCGATCGTCGGCAAGTCGTGCGGCACATCGGAGTGACCACCATGGGCCTGCAGCTCCAATGCGGTCGAGAGCATCTGCCACTCGATATAGAACTTGCGGGCCTCTAGGTTCTCTTTCAGCAGCGACTGTAGCTGAGCCAGGTCGGCATCGCTGATGGTGCCGGCTTCCCAGTCGAACAGCAGCGACTCGATTTCAGCTTGGTTCTCGCTCATGGTTAACTCTCGGCAGCAAGTCGATGTTGAATACACTCACCCAGGCGTTTGCGGATACGAAGCAGGGCAACCTTGATGGCTCCAGTGGTGCGGCTCGAATCGCGAGCCATCTCGTCCAGCGGCTTGGCCTCGAAGTAGCGGCTTTCGATCAACTTTCGGTTAAAAGGATCTAATCGTTCGAGGCAGCGGCTCAGTGCGTCGCGAACCGATTCAATCTGCCCGGCCATCGACTCGGCTTCGTGCGAAATCGTTTCGACCAGTTCCGTATCCAGCAGCATGGGGTCCCGCTTGCGATCGCGAAGGTTGGCCAGAACCTGGTAGCGAGCGATTGTGAATGCCCACGGCAGAAAGGGTTTGCGATGATCGAACTCTTCGATCTTCCGCCACAGCACCACGTTCGTTTCCTGCAGCACGTCGGCGGCCTGGCTCCGCTCACCGATGAGTGAGAAGATATAGCCATAAAGCCGGTTTTGATTTTCGGTAAGCAGTTGAATGAACTGCTCGGTGGGGCTTAACTCCGCCATGGGTCATCCTTTCTACCGGTATTTACCACAGGAAGCTGCCTGGTTACCAAAAAAGGAGAAATAATTACTGACACATCGGGCGTTAAGAGTGCGCAACACGTAGGTGTACGTTGAGTCAAGCCACTAGTAGGGAAAATTTGGTCAGCGACGGCATCCGGCGACTGCGTTTACGCCTTCTTTTTCCACCGCCACTTTTGCGGCCAAACCTCATGAAATTGCCGTCATACGCTTGCACGAGATGTTCAACTTACTCTTACCAAGCACGACAATATGATCTAGGCGATCCTTCTCAAGCGTATCAGTGAATCGTTCCATGCAGTTCTGTTCAGGGTTTGTAGCCAACCCCGCACGATTTCCTATAGCGTACGGTTCGCTTGTGGTATACCGAAAGGGACTCGGAATCGCTAAGTCCTTTTCCAGAAATCAGATAACGTGAAATTGCAAACAGAGAACATTCACGAAGAGGGTTTCTGCACGGGGAGCTCATTTTTTTCTGCGGAAAGAAACCACCGACCAGTTAACGCCCGGCGTCGAGATATCGACTCCCGGGCGTTTTGCGTTCTTGGCTAGTTCTGGCAAAGGTTTGCGCCGTTTTTGCCACCCGCGTCGCGCTCTCTCTTTCAAGATAGAGCAGTCGGGAGTCGAAAGGGACCTTCAAAGTTCCTCCCGTAACCCTGAATCTTGTGGCAAAACTCTCCAAGTCTTGGGTTAACGGATGTTCAGCCGTTAACAGGCAAGTCTCTTGCGGTCGCCAAGAGCGACAATTAGAAATGATATACCGAAGTGAGTTAATAAATACCTTTGATTTACCAGCGTGCTTCGAGAAAGGAGGTGTTTCTTGAAGGCAGTTTTGACCTCCGCCCAAAACCTCATTCAGCAGCGGGGATAACCACTGGCCGGGCTGTCGGACTTGATTTTCTGACTAGGCGACCTCCCCGTCCTGTGCAAAGAGTCAGAGCACAAATCGCTTAATCGGTGCTACACCATTCAATGAAAGAATCATTTACCATATGAAACATAGATTCTACGCTCACATTAATTTGGTGGTACTGTCCAAAGAGGATTTCAGTTCCGACCCGCAACTAAAGAGCAACTTGGCGCAATTTTTTCAAATAGACGGATTGAAAGCCAGGGAGTTACTCAAGAATGAGTACTTTACAATTTTAGCTCATGGTGAACCAGAAAATCTTGATGGCTTGAACGATCAAGCGAGTCTCGGTTGGATTCACAATCTCTACCAAGCCTACGGCAAACGCAGAAAAATCCTGTTATTGGCGTGCGATACTGGGTGGGTCCTATGTCGCAAAGTTGCAATGATGTTGAAACAACAAGTGATTGCGCCGAACAGTGAGGCCACGTTCGATTTTAAGACGGGAAACATCATTGTCACGGGGGATAACAAATCTAAATGGGTCAAGTGTTACCCTTCCGGTAACATGGAATATAGTAGGGGCAAAGTTCTAGAAGCATCATTTTTGGAGTAGAACGCCCTGTACAAAAACGATACCAATTGAGATCAGTAGCAATTTCCGAGCAAAACTCCGACGGATCACGATTCCGAATGCTAATAGGAAATGACGATTTCAATTGATAAGATCGAACCAACGAACCAGAACCAAGCCAAATCCACGACAGGCACCGATCTTTATTGTAGAGGAAGATGCAAATCGATTACCCGAACCCAATTCAAGCAGCGCGAGTGTAAGACTTCAGGATCCCACCCAGCCGCGTCTTGCACCGGATATCAGCCATACTGAGGAAGGTAACTTCATCGTCCACATCTTCATTCTCCGGCTCGCTTCTTCTTGAGAGCAGCACATTGCCAATGCCTTGGTGCGGGCGTTCTTCGTGGTAGTGCTCGACATATTCACGGACGATGAAGTCGAAGTGCGATTGGCCAAACCCTCGGCAATTCAGGAAAGAGTTCGCTTCGCGCAAGGGTAGACCGAAAGAAACGCGGAATCTTTAAACCCCTTCCCCTCAATCGGATAGCGCTAAATCCAATACAGAGAACATTCACGAAGAGGGTCCTGCCGGGGGAGCCTTTCTTTGCAGCGGAATATCCGCCGACAATCGAGTTAACGAAAAAACACCGAGAGTGACTGCTCTCGGTGTTTTTTCGTTGGCGGCCCAGTCTTCTTTGTGGGCAGATTGCTGAGTTCTTCTGCTTAGCCAACGATCGACGAAATATCGACCACGTGCAGTTGGCGTCCTTGGTTTTCAAAGGGAGCATCGACGACCAGGTAGCGTCCGTCGGGGCTATGTCGCGGGTGTGTATCACAGCGCCATTCGCCGGTGTAGACCTTGGGGGCCTGGAACTTGGCGACATCAATCCGTTTGCCAGTCGGTACGTGATACAGGTAAACCGTTTGATACCGCTGGGCATCGGGGTACGTATCATTCACGATCCAATCGCGATTGGGCAAGTAGGTGCAGTGCCCGTCACGCTTCATTACCTCGGTGCCGATGGCCTCGATCTTTGGTTGGGACTCATCGCTGAAAACGTAGAACGCGTTGCCATGGGAAGGTTGATTGCTCCAGGCCAGGATGTGCTTGGGATCGCGCCAGATGAAATGCGACGTCATGCCGTTGGCGTCCAAAACCCGCATGTTGCTGCCATCGAGGTTCGCGGTCAGCATCCGCGTCTTCCGCTTCCCATCGGTCAGCCGGCTTCGGTGCAGGAATTCGAATCGCGTACCGTTCGGATTGACCAGCAAATGGTTTACGTAGTGCTTGACGTTCGGGCCATCCCACGGAACTTCACCATGCTTGACGATTTCTGCCAGGGAAATGATCAGCTTGGATTTTCCCGTGACGAGGTCGACGTGGAAAATACCAGAGTTCGCCGGAGCATTGTCATCGACGTGCGGATCAGGCAATCCAACGTAACCGTAACCAGGGCGGACGTCATTGATCCGGCGGAAGTCAGCCGTGACCGCCGATTTGCCATCGGGGCTTAGTGCGTACACCGGTTGGTCGACCTCTAAGGTCTCGCCAGTGGCAATGTCGAGGATACGTGCTCCATAGCGGTCTGGGTGACGCACGTTCCAGATGACTTTCGTTTCGGTGCCTGGTATCCATTGCAGCATACATCCTTGCTGCCAGCCCCAAGCCGTGGTCCTGCCCAGTTCGGTCCACTTGTTCCCCTCTTGCAGGTCGATCACTCCCAAGCCGATTTCGTCTTCTGGTGTCGGTTTGCGATGTTCAAAGTCGATCTCCATGCTCAACAGGTAGCGCCCAGTTGGATCGAACTGGAGTTTGTCGTAGTACCCAAACCAATGATGCCTGGGGCCCTTGGTTACCACTTCGACCGGCAAGTCGCTTTGAAAAGAGGTTGCCCCCAACGTGCTGCCCAGCGGCCAAAAGGCGAATGCCGTTCCGGCAGCTAAACTGGTTTTGAGAACGTCTCGGCGAGATAGGTTCAGGGGATGCATGGTGAAACCAATCAAGATGGAGGGAGGCGGGGTGCTTGGCGAGGAACTCGTGTACGACGAGGGCGCGCTTCCGCGAGGAAAGTGACCTCAACAGATAAGAAAGTTCTAAACAGGAGAATAGCTCTTCCCGTAATACAACGTCTTGGCAGATCGGGCACCTTTTCCCTCGATTCGCTCAGGCAGCGATTCGTTTTGCAGTGACCGATGATGCTGACCGATGATGCTGACCGATGATGCTGACCGATGATGCTGGCCGATGATGCTGGCCGATGATGCTGGCCGATGATGCTGGCCGATGATGCTGGCCGACGATGCTGGCCGACGATGTTTGAGGCGCTTACCTACCGCTTCGGCTTGACTTTGTCTTCTTCCAGGACGCGAATGGCTGGGGTTTGCAGATCGTCGAGTTGTCCTTCACGGACCGACCACACAAACCCGGTAACCGCCAGCGCGGCCATGAATAGCGCGATTGGCAAGGCAATGTAGATGACGCTCATGGTTGGGCCTGTTGGCTAGGTGTGTTTCGGAATGCCCTGTTGGAAGCGGCCACGGCCAGGACAGAAAGGGAACTGATCGGCATCAAGATCGCGGCCAGGATCGGATTGATCACGCCTGCCATCGCCAGCAGTACGGCAAATGCGTTGTAACAAAGTGAAATGGCAAATGTGGCGTGAATTGTCCTCAGGGTCTGCTTCGAGCCAGTGATGGCCTCCAAAATCGACTGAACTCCATCGCGGGTCAGATAGACATTGGCCGCTTTCAAGCTCGCCTCGGCACCACCTTTCACTGCAATGCCAACCGATGCCGCCGCGAGTGCCGCACTGTCGTTCACGCCGTCGCCAACCATTACCACGGTTCGCGATGTGCCCCAGTGCTGTACAACGGCCAGTTTCTGTTCAGGTGTCAGATGTCCCTGGATATGCTGTGGCTTGATACCAATCTCTTGCCCGACTTGTGAGGCGACCTCCTGGTGATCGCCGGAAAGAATACCCACTTCCCAACCTAAACGGACAAGTTCGTTGATGGTGGTTTTCGCGTCCGAGCGAATCTGGTCTCCCATCGCTGCCACCGCGACGACCTGGTCGTTTTGCACCACCAATACGGTCGTCAGCCCTCGATGATGAAAGTTGTTTACGGCAGTACGCAGGTTATCGCTGATGCGGGTCGACGACTCTGCGAGAAGCTTATCCGAGCCGACTTGAATGATCTGACCATTGACCTCGGCTTGAATCCCGATGCCAGGAAGCACGACGAACTGACTCAATGCCGATTGGGGTAAACGAGCAGCCTCGGCAACGTTCAGGCTGCTGATCAGTGCGGATGCGATCGGGTGCACCGTTTGACGTTCCAGCAGTTCAATCACCGGCTGAATGTCGTGATCTCCGATATACTCGATCAGTCGCATGCGACCTTCGGTGATCGTGCCTGTTTTGTCGAGCCAGATCATGCCTGGGCGTGCCAGCGATTCAAATACCTCGCCTGACTTTACCAGGATTCCCCGCGCCGCAGCTCTTCCTTGGGCAAACGCTACCGAGAAAGGGGTCGCCAGTCCAAGCGCACACGGACAGGCCACAATCAGCAGGGCCATCGCATGGTTGATTGCGACTTCCAGGCCTGACGACATCCAGATGGCCACCGTGATGACGGCCAGGATCAGCACGATCCCCACGAAATAGTTCCCGATGCGATTGGCGAATTGCACGATCGGCGTGCGGCTGCGAATCTCTTCATCGACGAGTTCGCAAATCTTGCCAATACGGGTATCGGTTCCGACGAGCGTCGTTTCGATAATGATTGAACTGCTGATGTTCGTGCTGCCGCTATAAACGGCTTCCCCCTGCTGGACTTCGATGCCACGCGATTCGCCGGTGAGGATCGAAAGATCAACCAGGGTGGATCCACGAACGAGATTCCCATCGACGGGTATCACGTCCCCAGCCCGAACATGAATCCAATCCCCCGGTTGAATGGCTTCAATTGGTACCGATTCGGTATCTGCATCTGGCACTGGCCGAACCAGACGAGATACCGCGCGTGGCAACATTGCATGAAGCAGAGATACCTGCCGAATCGCCTGCCGCTGCTGACCATATTGGATGTACCGTCCAACCAGCAGCAGAAAGACCAAAACGGTTAACGAGTCGAAGTAAATCTCGCCGCGCTGCAGAATCGTATTGGCGATTCCCATGGCTGCTCCGGCCGATAGTCCAAGTGCAACCGGCAGGTCCATATGCGATGTACGCGTCCGGATTGCCTGCCAGGCCCCGCGGAAGAAGACCGAGCCAGGCCAGACCAGGCAAACCATTGCAAGCCCTGCACTGGTCCAGCGAAACAGATGCAGGAACTCGGCACTCATTCCGGAAAACCAGCCGAAATACAACGCGACGGCGACCAGCATCGTATTGCCGGCACAGGCACCAGCAACCGCCAGGCGAATGAGTTGCCGATGCGATTCGACCTGTTCGAGTTGCTCTCGCTTGTCGGCCAAGGGAGGAAACGGCGGGTACCCTAGTCGATCGAGCGTGTCAGCGATTTCCGATAGTTGTGTCGAGGCTGTATGCCACTCAACGGTAACGGTCATGGCCGTCAGGTTCATCCGCGTCGTAACGACCCCAGGCAAGAACTCGGGGAGCTTCTCGATCACGAACAGGCAACTCGCACAGTGAACGCCGCCGAGCAGGAATTTCGTCCGGGAAATGCCAGGCGAAACTTCGTGGACGTATTTCTGCTGATAAGCGGGATGATCGAGGTGCTCGTAACTCTGAGCAGCCGTTTGCTTTCTGGCAGCGCTGCGCGTTTGCTGCAGAAACTCGGGGTCGTATCCGTCGAACTCTTGCAGAATCCGGTAAGCCGTCGCGCAACCGTGGCAGCAGAATTGGTTCTCGGCTTCTTCGGCGATCAAATGCGACGGTACCGGCAAGCCGCAGTGCGTGCACTCGACATCTGTCTTCGCTGATCGGATTGCCGTTGATTTGACGATCATTCTACTCGCACGATGTCTCGCAGTGGCAGCAGGGCAGGGGCGTGGTGCTGGCCTGCTGGATGGCTTCGCGGGTTGTTTGCGACTGCGAGATATTGACATCCAGCGAATCGAACACCGCTTGGGCACGAACCGACAACGTGAACACCCCACTGACAATCAGCAGCACGGCGGTTGCCATGGGCAACCATTTCTTCCATGGCTGCGAGAGCTTCTGAATTCCGAAGACGAAAACCGAAAGCAGTGGGATCGTTCCGAGCCAGAAGATCAGCATGACCAGAAGACCCGACCAGGGACTGGACGTGCCTAAAGCAATCAGCACGAATGCATACAACCACCCGCAAGGAAGCCACGCGGTGATGCCGCCAATCGCTAATGCACGCGTATTCCCAGACAAATGTCCCGTCCAGCGAAATGCTTTCTGAACCAGGTTGCCCACTTTTTCCGGCAACGCGAAGTGCAACGAACCGAGGCGGGAAAACCTCAAAATCGCAAACACCCCATAGGCGATCATGATCGAACCGGTGAACCAGGCCGCCAGCCGTTGCAGGCCCATCGCGCTGCCCCCCACATCGACCAATGAACCGGCACTGCCTGCGATGAGACCCAGCAGCAGATAGGTCAGTAGTCGCCCGACGTGATAATTTCCCACGGCCAGCGTTCGTCCCAAAAGGCTTGGCGACTGGGACTGACCGGCAAGTATCGCGAAAGGTCCGCACATACCAACGCAGTGTCCACTGCCGGCGAGGCTCGCGGTGAGAATAATCAGGCCGATCGAAACTGCTTCCATGGTTATTCTGGGCTGGTTAAGTGTGGCGGAGCGTGCGTCGTGTCGTCGTAATGCACCGCGTTCTGGTAATAGTCGGGCAGGATATTGGTCGCCTCGGACTGCACGGCCAGGATGGCGGCCACAACGCACATCACGATCTGCATTGTCAGCAATCCAATGATGACGCCTCCCCAAATCCACTTGGCGTTCAGTTCGGCGACTGCCGTCTCAACAGTAGGGGGTGTTTCTAAGGTCCGAAGATTTGACATTCGACTCTCCGTACGTTGTTGGATTGGGTGCTTTGGATTTGAATCGTGGCACGGATCTTACCTCCCTGGAAGTCAGATCGATTGGCAACCACGACAATCGGAACGGTCTTGGTGGCCTTCGGGTCGAGGATGACTTTCTCGGCAATATCCAGCTTCAGCGTCTCTGGTTCGATAGTAACGTTTAGCTCGTCGGTCGCTTCCAGGCGGTTCACGATCTTCAGTTGCAAGGCATTTTCCACGTGGCCATCCTGGGCGATCGAGAAAGGAATCCCCACGCCGCGGATGAGCGTCACGTCAAACGACTTCTTATTGGCAAAGGTGACGACCATGATGGCAATCACAATGGTCAGCAGGGCTGGGTAGACGATCACGCGGGGACGCAGGAACTTTTGCTTTCCCCCTTCGATCGCTTCCTGGCTGGAATAGCGGATCAGCCCTGTGGGGCGATCGATCTTGGTCATGATTTCGTCGCAGGCATCGATACACTGCGTGCAGTGAACACATTCCATCTGCAGGCCGTCGCGGATGTCGATGCCGGTCGGACAGGTTCGCACGCACAAACCACAATCGATGCAGTCTCCTTGTTGTTCCGAGATGATCGGCAGTTCGTGTTTTCGCTTGCCGCGTGGCTCACCGCGGATCGTATCGTAGGCCACGATCAGCGAGTTGCGGTCGAGCAGAACCGATTGAAAGCGACCGTAAGGACAGGCAATCAGGCAAAGCTGTTCGCGGAAAAAGACAAAGTCGAACATCATCAGCCCGGTGGTCAGGGCCATCACCAGGAACGGGCCGGGGTGCTCGAAAGGGGACTGTCGAACCCATTGGCTCAGTCGTTCGACCCCCACAAAGTACGCCAGGAACGTATGGGCCAGCCCCATCGAGAGGAGGAGATACACCCCGTACAAAGCCGCGCGGCGATACCCAGGCACCTTGCTGTTGGGGACACCACCACGCCCACTGGTGCCGAGGAAGAATCGTTCGATAGGGCGATAAACGAATTCGAGATAAACCGTCTGCGGACAAGCCCACCCACACCAGACTCGCCCCAGCAGTGCCGTCAGCAGAAAGATGGTCAAGAAGATGCCAATCATCAACAACGCCAGCAGCAACGTATCGGTCGGCAAAAAGGTATAGCCGAAGATCGTGAACTCGCGCTGGGTGATATCGAGCAGGATGCTCGGTTTGCCATTGATGTAAAGGTGAGGCAAGCCTACAAAGATCGCGATCAGCGCGAAACCCACAATGCGGCGAAGATACCAGTAGTGACCGCGCGATAAGCGCGGAAAGAGCCACCGCCGCGAACCGTCCGATTCTAACGTCGAAAGTACATGCTCATCGGGAGTTAAAAACTCGTCACTCATTTGCTTCTGCCGGTTTGGTGGTGGTATCGGCTGGGGCCTCTTCGGTCGCGGGGGCAGCCGTTAGGTCGGAAATCTCGTGGATCTCGCCTGGGATCGATTTCATGCCTGCCCCTGACGGGATCGAGCCCTTCAGCGAAAGCAGGTACGATGACAACAGAACCACTTCGTTGGGGTGCAATTTGTTTTGCCACGCAGGCATCGCATTGCCGGCCGCTCCGTGGTTGATCACCTTGGCGATATCTTCTACCTTCTTGACGTTTTTCCATTTCTCGTCGGTCAAATTAGGACCAACGCGTCCTTCGGCCTTGGTACCGTGGCAACTGGTGCAGTTCGTTTGAAAGGCCACCTCGCCGACCTTCAGCCATTTGGGGTCGTCGGCGAACTTCAAGATGATTTCTCGAGTGGGCTGCAAGTCGCCAATTTCGGCGAACTGCTGCTGCAAGTTGGCTGCCAGTGCGCGGTCGTAAGCCGCGATGATCGAGCGATTCGGAGTGATCCCGTTTTCGTAGTAGACCCAGTAGCCAATCGAGTACAGGATCGACAGCAAAAACAGCATCTTCCACCAACCAGGCATCGGGTTGTCGAACTCCTGGATGCCGTCGTACGAGTGATCGGTGAGAGGATCGCTGGGAATGCCCCCATCGTCAGCAGCGGTCTTCGTTTCCGTATTCGTGCTCATCAATTTCTCCGCTGGCCGTCGTTTAGAGGAATATCTGCCTGGTAATCGGTTGTCTTTTTGTCGGTTAACATCGTACGGATAGTGACTGCCACGAAGACGCCGAAGAACAGCACCAACGCCGCCGAGGCAATCCAGCCGTACTCCACACTGTTGAGTAGTTCGCGAATCATGCTTGGTATCCTTATTCGCTGCTCAGAGCGACCTCTGCTTCGGTTTCAGGTGCTGCCTTTTCGTTCGATTCTTCTTCGGAAGTGGGGGGCGTTTTGAACAAGTCGGTCCCCAAACGTTGGAGGTAAGCAATCAAGGCCACGACCTTCTTCGATTCCAATCCGGCAGGACCATTTTGTTGCACGATTTCATCGGCGATCTGCTGGGCCTGGGCCTTGGCCAGATCGATCGAGTTGGTCAGTTCTTCTTCACTATACGGAGCACCCAGATAGGCAGCGGCCTGAACGCGCTCAGGGATCGTATTGAAGTTCAGGTCCTGCGTTTCAAAATGCGGATAACTCGGCATGATCGAACCCTTCACAAACTCGCTAGGATTGCGGAAGTGGAGGAGATGCCAAACATGCGACTGTCGTCCCCCTTCGCGAGCGAGGTCTGGGCCGATACGACGCGAGCCCCACTGGAATGGATGGTCGTAGACAAACTCGCCTGGCTTCGAGTACTCGCCGTAACGCTTCGTTTCGGCCACGATCGGGCGAATCATCTGCGAGTGGCAGTTGTAGCAACCTTCGCCGACATAGATATCGCGTCCGGCCAGTTCCAGCGGCGTGTACGGCTGTACCGACGCAATCGTGGGGATGTTCGAGCGAATCAGGAACGTCGGAATGATTTCAAAAAGCGACGCGGCAATGACGGCCAGGGCCACAAAAATACTGAAGATAATCGGCTTGCGTTCCCACCGACGGTGCCATCCCAGCTTGGTGAAGACGTCCAGCTTCTTGGCAACCTCGAGCACCTGTTGCAGGTTCGATGGTTCCAAAGGCGGGTCGACGTAATCGGTACGCAGAGGGGCGGCCTGGTATTGAGGTTCTTCGTAAACCGCCGGCCGAGCACACCATGTTCGGTAGACGTTGATCGAAAGCATCACGCCACCGCTGATGAAGCAGGCACCCCCAAGGACACGAATCCAATAGAACGGTGCGAGGTTGACGGTTGTCTCGATAAAGTTTGGATACGACAAGTTCCCCATGTCGTTGATCGCGAACCAGAGCAGACCCTGGTACACGCCCACGCCGTAGATCGGAACGATATATAGCAGAATCCCGATCAGCCCCAGCCAGAAGTGCCATTCGGCCAGCTTCTTGCTGTACAGTTCGGTTTGGAAAACTCGCGGCAGCAGCCAATAGATCATGCCGAACGTCATGAACCCATTCCAACCCAATGCCCCGCTATGCACGTGGGCGATCGTCCAGTCGGTGTAGTGCGAGAGCGAGTTCACCGCCTTGACCGAAAGCATCGGGCCTTCAAAGGTAGACATCCCGTAGAATGTGATCCCCACCACGAAGAACTTCAGCACCGGGTCTTCGGTCACCTTTCGCCAGGCCCCACGTAGCGTGAGCAGGCCATTGATCATACCGCCCCACGAAGGCATCCACAGCATGATCGAAAAGATCATCCCTAACGACGATGCCCACTCCGGAATGGCCGTGTAGTGCAAGTGATGCGGGCCAGCCCAAATGTAAATGAAGACCAGCGACCAGAAGTGGAGGATACTCAGCTTGTACGAGAACACCGGCCGGTTGGCCGCTTTGGGCAAAAAGTAATACATCAGGCCCAGAAACGGGGTCGTCAAGAAGAATGCCACGGCATTGTGCCCGTACCACCACTGCATAAACGCATCTTGAACACCAGCATAAATCGGATAGCTCTTGAACAGCCCGGTGGGGACCACCAGGTTATTGAAGATGTGCAGCAAAGCGACGGTGATGATCGTCGCAATGTAAAACCAGATCGCGACGTAGATATGACGTTCTCGCCGTTTGATCAAGGTCATGAAGAAGTTCACCCCAAAGAAACCGGCCCACACCACGGCAATCAGCAGGTCGATCGGCCATTCCAGTTCGGCGTACTCTTTACTTTGCGTAATGCCCAGGGGAAGCGTTATCGCGGCACACACAATGATGAGTTGCCACCCCCAGAAGTGAAGCTGGCTTAGCGTATCAGACCACATACGAGTCTTGAGCAGCCGCTGCGTCGAGTAATAAATGGCAGCGAAGATCGAGTTGCCTGCGAATGCGAAGATGGCCGCATTGGTGTGCAGCGGACGTAGTCGCCCGAAGCTGAGAAACTCGATCCCCATCGACAGGGACGGTAGCACCAGCTCCAGGGCGACGATCAGTCCGACCAGAAAGGCGACCATGCCCCAGATCACGGTCGCGGTCATGAACTGACGGGTAATTCGGTCGTCGTAGGAATACGTTTCCAAGTGACCGTTACCACGATCGTTCTCTAGAGGTAGATTCTTGATGTAGTCGGTCGAATCACCGTGCACGTTGCCCGAAGCACTCATCAGTTATCTCGTAAAACTATTGCTAGTGAATTTGAATTCCCGTCGCACACTCGCTTTGGCAAGCGGTGTGCCAGAGTCGTGCGACAGAATGTCGCAAACGAGAAAAACCGGGAGAGAATGCTGCTACATATGGCAGGAAATAAGACGCAAGTGCCGCTACAGCCCCGAGAACCGGGCATAGTATGCCGGTAAGAAGATCGAAAAGGACGCTTACGGCAGCACGGTCAGCGGGAACCCGCAGGCGAACCACAGAAATATTTGGGAAGGGAATCCGAAGCGGCAAACGATGCCTTGATTTCCTGGGAGCAGGGCGTGACAGTCTCGCACAATAGCGTGCGATTTGGCGCGCCTCAGGAATCGTCAATATCGTACTTTTCGAGTAAACGATATAGCGTTCGCCGGCTGACTCCCAGGGCCTGGGCGGCCTTGGTTTTGTTGCCTTCGTAGTCGTGATAAACCTGCTCGATGTGCTGCCGCGTCAGGTTCCCCAGGTCCGTCGAATTGGCCCCATCCGAGACCGGGTTTCTGCCCGCCGCGACGACTTCATCTGGGAAGTTCAATAGCTCGATCAGTTGGCCATCGGCCAGGATCTTGGCGCGTTCTACCGCGTTACGAAGTTGCCGAACATTGCCGGGCCAGCGGTATCGCGCGATTCGCTCAATCAGGCCTGGTTCCAACTGCCACTCGGGCCCGGCCAGCTTGTGCACCAGCAGTTCCAGGTCCTTGCCTCGATCGCGTAGCGGCGGGAGCGAAATCGTGATGACATTCAAGCGATAGTAAAGATCTTCGCGAAATTCTCCCCGCTGGATGGCTTCGACCAGATCGCGATTGGTCGCGGCAATAATTCGTACGTTGGCCCGCCGCTGCTGGATCGATCCGACGCGGCGAAACGAGCCATCTTCCAGCACGCGCAGCAGCTTGGCTTGCAGTGGTAACGCCAGTTCGCCGATCTCGTCGATGAATAGCGTTCCTCCGTCGGCAACTTCAAATAGCCCCTGCTTGGCGTTGGTTGCCCCGGTAAACGCACCCTTCTCGTGGCCAAACATTTCGCTCTCGAGAAGTTGCTCGGGCAGAGCCGCGCAGTTGACCGTAATCAGCGGAAATTCCGACACGCTGCTGGCCCGATGAATCGCTTGTGCAACCAGTTCTTTACCGGTGCCGCTTTCCCCTTGGATGAGTACCGTGCGGTCGGTCGGACCTACCCTTTCGATCAAGCGGAATACGGCCTGCATTGGTTCGCACTGGCCGACAATTTCCGAGGATTTCGATTGCTGCTGGCGAATCAAACCCTTGAGCTGCTGGTTCTGTTTTCGCAGCAGGTGTGTCTCTCCGGCGCGCCGTACGACCGCTTCCAGTTCCTTCAGCCGCACCGGCTTCGTCAGATAGTCGATCGTGCCAAGTTTCATCGCCTCGACGGCCGTTTCAATCGAGCCTTCTCCGGTCAGAATAATGATCTCGCAATCACTATCTACCTCGCTAGATTGCTTGACGAGATCCAGTCCGGTCATATCGGGCAAGTGCATATCGAACACGGCCACCTGGAATGCGTGCTGCTTCATCAAGGCCACCGCATCGGCCGCGTTGACTGCAGACTTCACCCGGTAATTCAGCCGCGTGAAGTAGGTCTGAATGTCTTCCAGAAGGGACGGATCGTCATCGACCAAGAGCAGGTCGAGGGGGGCTTGCGGTTGTGGTGCCGTCATGGATGCAGGTAATCGCCGTTTCAACTACTTGGGGCCAGGATGACCTCCATCGGAATGGCCATCCTCGAACGTTTGCAAAGCGGCTTGCAGCTGGGAGCGATTGATAGGCTTGTTGAGATAACGAACCACTGGGTTTCCCGTGCCATTTTCGAGCCACTGGGGGCACTGATACGCCGATATGATGATCGCAGGAACGGCCTGTTGTTGCCAGATTTCCTGCAAAGCGATATCGCCGTTCAGTTCCGGCATCATCATATCCGTAATAATCAAGTCAGGCGAGGACTTTCGGCACGACTCGACGAGCGTTTTTCCATCCGCGGCTACTGCCAAGACCTCGTGCCCCAAGTGGGGCAAGATCTTGGAAAAGTAATCCCGCATATCTTGTTCGTCGTCGGCTACGATGATTCTCACTGCGTACCTCTAGTGCGGCTGATTTCCGATCGCCGCCAAGGAAACAATAAACTTGGCCCCCCTACCTGGCTGGCTGACCGGTGAGATGGTGCCGCCGTGGGCTTCAACGATTCGCGAAGCAATTGCCATGCCTAAACCAGATCCTTTGGTTTTGGTGGTGAAAAAGGGGTCGAGCATCCGCCGAGCGATCGTTTCGTCGAAACCAGGACCGTTATCTGTGAGGGTTATCACCACCCCCGCGGGCTCGTGGATCTCAATTTCTGCGCGAATTCGTACCGGATCGCTCGATGCGGCCAGCGAATTGTCTAAAAGATTGCGAAATACCTGAATCAGGCGAAATTCGTCTCCTTGAAGAGTGAAACCCTCTGCTCCCGTGATTTCGAGCGCCGCATCGCGGTCTCTTCTCAGTGGTTCGGTCTGCTCCCAGGCCTTGCGGCAAATGGCAATCAGATCGATCTGGCGGGTCTCGAGGGCAATTGGGGCCGCATAATTGCGGACTTCGTCAAACAGCCATTGCAGGTCGTCCTGGGCTTGCTGCAATCGCCCAATCAGTTTCATTTCCTGCGAATCAGGCGTGAATTCCAATTCCAGCATCTCGGTACAGGCCTGAATCCGCTGCAGCGCGTTCCGGCTTTCGTGCGCGATACCGGTAATCATCTGACCAATGGCCGCTAGCCGTTCGGCCTGAAGCTGTTGACGCCGCTGGTCTTCGGAATCGGTGATATCGTGCAGCAGCCATATCTCGTCGATCGCCGACTCGAATTTGAGCTTCGCGATCGTGCGCAGTTCTTGATCGGCACGCTGGATGCGAAATTCTGACTGCTGAATCTTCCCGATCGATGGTTCGGGCGATCGTGTCGACGCTTCGTCCGCTTCCGGTTCGACCAGCATCTTCTTCCATGCATCGAGCGAACTGAGCTCGTCGCGCGAGTAACCGGTCATCGTTTCTACTGCCTGGTTGACCTGCAGCATATTGTTGACCACGTACACCGCCCCGGCCGGCAACCGGTCGATCAGCCTCCGCAGTTGATACTCGCTTTGTCGCTGCTGATTCTCGATCCCTTTGCGATGGATGGCGTTGGAAAGAATATTGGCCAGCGAAACCAGAAAGTCATGGTCAGAAGCCTGAAACTGGCGCTGCTGTTTAAAATGAACCCCCAGGATGCCGTAAATTTCATTTTCATTACGAATCGTGACCTGAATGCTGCTGACGATGCGGTGTTGCTGAAACAGGGGAGGATATTCCAGTTCGGTCTGCAAATCATGATCGTCGACTTCGATCGTCTCTTTGCTCGATAGCATCACGTCGAAATACGATCCGACATCCAAATCATCTAGTGACTTGCCCAGCAATGGCTTGGGCCAGCCTGATGCGGAACGCAAGATAAATGTGTTACGCTCGGGATCGTATTTCAGCAGTTCGCAGTAGTCTGCCTGAAGCGATTCCGTTAAATAGGCGATCGCCTGATCGTATAGCACGTCGAGCGAGGCCCCGGCGAGCGCATCGCGGCTGAGTAGTGCCAGCCGCTTCTGTTGCCCTAGCCGCGCATGATTGACCGGAATCTGCCGAGACTGATACTCCTTGCAGTACGAGTCTGACACCACCGCCAACTCCAGGTCTAATCGCTTATTGAGCGACCGCTGAAGCAGTTCCCGCTGCGCGGCGGGCAAATCTTCAAGATTCTCCAGCACGCTTCCCAGTTGCCCCCGAATGCGGGCAAACGCCGCGTTGACATAAATCTGGTCGAGACCAATGTCGACATGCTTTCGGCCAATACGCCACTTCTTCTCCAGGTAGTCGGCATTGTGCTCGGCCAGCAACGCCTCGGCCAGCCACTCGTGCAGGCTCACCTTCAACCGTTCGATCTGTGACGCTCCCCCTGTGATCACCCGCAGCGCGGCGGGATGATTGAGGATCTCTTGATAAAAATCAGAGACGATGCGATCGAAATGAGGCTGCAATAGTTCCAAAAGCAACGGGGAGCAGGCATCATCCTCCGAGGTCCAGGCGATATACCGCTTGAACTCTTCGAAGCGAAGTCCAACGTACTGGTCGAAGTTCATCCCGCTACACGCAGGCAAACGTGGGCTAGATTCCATGGTGGCTGATCTGTGTGGCTCGGCTAGGTCGGAAAACGAGTTTCGGCGTGGCTTTCAGCACCTGTTATCTTAGCAGGCCACGCAATTCGACATTAGCCACGTTGCCCGGAAAGATAACCGCGGGCAATCTCGGTTTCAGGGCGAGCGAACAGTTGTTCGGTTTCTCCCTGTTCAATCACCTGACCAACTCCATCCTGCACCCAGAAAACGGCCACCTGGTCGGCCAGCCGCCGGGCCTGGGCCAGGTTGTGCGTGACGATAATCACCGTGTAGTCCCCACGCATCGACTGAATCAACTGCTCGACACGTTCCGCCGAAATCGGATCGAGCGCGCTGCACGGCTCGTCCATCAGCACTACCTGCGGCTTCAACGCCAACGCCCTGGCAATGCACAGCCGCTGTTGCTGTCCGCCGGAAAGCTCAAGCGCCGAGTGGTCCAGCCGATCGCATACTTCGTCCCACAAACCCACGTCCTTCAGTACTGTCTCAGTAATCTGTGCCAGGATCTCCCGGTTTCGCTCCCCATGTTCCCGCAAAGCCAGTTCGATATTCCGGCGAATCGACATCGGAAATGGGTTCGGCTTCTGAAAGATCATCCCGACGTGCTGCCGCAGTTGGGCCGTAGAAGCGAATGCCTGATTGATCGGCCGGCCATCGAACGCGATCTTTCCTTGAACGCCCGCCCCGGGGATGATCTCGGTCATCTGGTTCAGTGCCGTCAGCAGGCTGCTCTTACCGCAACCGGAGGGTCCCACCAGGGCTAACACTTGGCCAGGCTTCGCATCAATGGTCACTCCCCGCAACACCGTGCGGCCGTGGTATGAAATCGAGAGGTTCTCGGTCGAGATCATCGGCCTGCTCCGTAGCGCGATCGGCTCGATAGGCCTGCCATACGCAGCAACCAACCGACACTCACGTTGATCACCAATAGCAGCACGACCAGCACGCAGGCCGTCGCGTACGCCCTGGAACTTCCCCCGGGTACGTTCATCGCCATGTCGAAAATATGCACGCTCATCGTGCGTCCTGAATCCAACAGCGATTCCGGCATGCGAGCAACATACCCGGCAGTGAAGATCAACGCGGCTGTTTCCGCCAAAGCCCGGCCGGTGCTCAGCACAATGCCTGCCATAAGTGCCGGCGCGGCGGATGGCAGAGTCACTCTTACCAAGGTTGCCGTTCGACCAAGCCCCAGAGCGGCCGCGGCGTAGCGGTACTCGGCCGGAACCGCGACAATCGCTTGTTCGAACGTGCGTATCAACAGCGGAAGAATCATGCAGGCCAGCGTCAAACTGCCAGACAGAATCGAATAGCCCATTCCTAAAGTGACAACAAACAACGCATTGCCAAACAAACCAAACACGATCGACGGCACTCCGGCCAGCACGTCCAGGCAGCGGCGAACGTTGTGTACCAGAAAGCGGTCGTGTGATACCCCTTCGGTAAGTTCGATGGCAGTGGCCAGCGAAAGGGGAATCGCGATCGACAACGTGACCACCAGCAGTAGTCCCGTCGAAACAAGAATCGGACCGATCCCTCCAGACCTGCCAGCGTCTTCGACGTCGTGCGTGAGAAAACCCAAGTCAATTTGCGAAATCCCACGCACGGCAATATCGCCGAGGATCCACACCAGAACCGCTGCCACCAGCCCAGCGGCCAACCATACGCCGGCCGTCACTACGAACTCGCGCCGGTGATGTTGCTGGCTTTTCCTGGTTGTCGCCACGGTGTTATCGACGGGCATACGAAGTTCCTCCGCGGCGCGAGATGGCAACCACCAGCACGCCCACGATCAGCATCAACATCAGCCCGCTGACAAACAGCACCGACCGATGATCGGCCGAGGCATACCCCAGTTCCAAGGCGATATTCGCGTTTAGCGTTCGCCCTGGCGAAAGCAGCGACGTTGGCATCTGCACTACATTGCCAGCCACCATCAGTACTGCCATCGTTTCCCCCAAGGCCCGCGTGATCGCCAAGACAAGTGCCGCGCTGATACCGCGCCCTGCGGCCGGCAGCACAACTTGCGCGACGATGGCCGAACGCTGTAGCCCCAACGCTGCCGCTCCTTGGGTCCAGACACGCGGTACCGAGCCAATCGCGGAATCGCTAAGCAATGCGATCGTCGGCAAGATCATCAGGCCCAGAATGATCGAGGCCGTCAGCAAGTTCTGCCCACTACCTCCTAGCCCAGCCACTAGCGGCGCAACAACCACCAGTCCCCATAGCCCAAACACGACCGAAGGAATGCCGGCCAGCAGTTCGACTAACCGCCGATGCCACGGAACTAGCACGCTAGGGGCATAGAACTGAACGAACACCGCCGAGGCAATCCCCAGCGGTGCCGCCAGAACGATCCCCCCCAGGCTCGTAATAATTGTCGCCGCGATCATCGGCATCAGACCGAACTGCCCGGAAACCGGGTGCCAGCCGTCGTCGGAGAAGAAGCGAGCGAAACCCAATGACTGAAACGCCGGCCACGACTCACGCACCAGGAAACCGAGAATCAACAGCACAATCGTCGCCGAGCCGACGGCCAGCGTGCGGCACACAAGCTTCAGCGGCAAATCACTTCTGGGCATCGGTCTCACTTGCCACCGGCACGAAGTACTGAGATTTCACCAGGTCGTGGACCTCCGCCGACTGGCAGTACTCAATGAAGCTTTTTGCGAGCGCCGCAGGAGAACGTGTCGTGATCAGGCTCAATGGACGGCTCATAGGAAACTCGCCACTGGCCACGTTCGGGGTACTTGCCGCGACACCGTCCAGCGGCAGCAAGCGAATCGGCACGCCTGCTTCGATATCGGCCTCAGCGGTACCTATCGAGACGTAACCGATTGCCCATTTCCCACCGGCTACTGTTTTGATCGCGTGCTGGTTCTCGCCGACGATTACATCCGCTTGAATCGTCGGATTGTCGATCGCAAAGTGCTGCAGAAAGACCTCGAGCGTGGCCCGTCCTTCTGCTTTGTGCACGACCGTGATCGGCTGGTCTTCGCCGCCAACCTCTTTCCAGTTTTGGATCTTGTCGGTGTAGATGTCGATGATCTGCTCGGCGGTAAGTTCGCGAATCGGATTCTCGGCATGCACGATCAATCCCACACCATCGGCCGCAATTTGGTAAGGAACCAGGTCCGCTTCGTCCGCTTTCAAGGGACGGCTCCCCATGCCGATGTCAGCCGTACCGATCCGCGTATCGGTGATCCCCTTTCCGGTGCCGCCTGTCTGAACGTCGATGCGAACCTGCGGATGGAGTTGCTCGTAGCGCTTGGCGATCTCGGTTACCAATGGAGCCACCGTGCTGGAACCCGTTAACGAAAGCCTGCCAGCGAGCGCATCGCCATTAGCTGGGGTAGTCTCGGCCGTGGAGGTACCGCGACAGCCAGCCACGGAAAGTAAGAGAGCAGCGAAAAGGGGAATAACGCAAGTCGATTTCATGCAGGAAGGCCTTCCAGGGGAAAGGGTGAGCCAGCCGTGGGTGGCAATGCTCTTTCAGAAAACGTCCGCTAGTTCGGCGTTGTTTCCGTGGGGTACTGCTTGAGCGATGCGTATTCTTTCCACGAGCCTTCATACAAGCGGACGTTAGGGTACTTGGCCACGTGCTTCAGATAGAAGCGAAGCAGGCTCCCTTCGCGCGATGTCCCACAGTAGACAATAATCTCTTGGTCAGCCGTCAGGCCGGCCGCTTCCAGTTGCTCTTTAACACGCTCGTAAGGCAGGAACTTGTGTGTGTTGTCTTGCTCCATCAAGCGTGCCCAATGAAAGCTGATCGCTCCGGGGATATGTCCCTTGCGCAGCCAGATATCGTCTTCGCCGATGTATTCGTTATGAGGCCGCGCATCGACCAGAACCGTCCCAGGCTGGTCCTTCCGCTTGAGCAGCTCGACAACGTCGATACCAATGTCGTTGTTCATGGAAGTCGGCAGTTCGCCGCTGGGGTTGCCAAAATATTCTTGCGTGGTCGGCAGGTTCAGCTTCTGCCAATGCGCCAGCCCGCCGTCGACGATCTGAATGTTCGTAATACCGAACTTCTCTAGCACGTAGGCAACCATGGTCGCGCTAAGAACTTCGTCGTTGGGCAGCACGTCCCCGGTCGCGTAGATCAAATGCATGCGGTCCTTGTCGACCCCGGCTCGGCGTAGAAGGGCAGCAGTCAGGTCGTCTGGCAGGTACTGCACCGGCACGCCGTGATCGGTTCCGCGCAACGTACCAAAATTGATGTGATGAGCCGTTGGCACATGAGCGCGGAAATAATCTTTGTATCCACCGCGCGTATCCAGCACGACCGGTCGCTGCGTTTTATCCGACTGGATATTGATCTGGGCATTGGCCTCCTGGGGCGAAATGACTCCGATCTGGCCATAAGTCGAGGAAACATTCGCCAGCAAGGCAAACGACAACAGGATATACACGAAGCGTTTCATGGGGCAGTCCAAAGGTGGGAATCTACAAGGAGGGAAGTGGCCTACGAAAACGAAAGGGTACAGCAGCCCAGGTCCAGGGCACGTCCTTTACGACGGTTCAACAGCGCTTGAGCCAGTGAGTACGATACGTAGCGACCTTCGCGGGTACCGACAACCAGTTGTGCTTCGCGCAGCGCCTTAAGATGGTGCGACAGCAAGGTCGGCTCGACCCCTAGCACCTCGTTGATCTGGGAGACCGTCTTCGGCCCGTCCAGCAATTGCTCGACGACGGCTAACCGTGTTTCGTCCGCCAGAACCTTCAACACGCTGGCACACGAAATCTCTTCCCCCTCAAGCTGATCAAGAATATTCAATGCAGGTTTCATCGTACTCGCGCCAAGTGAGTGAATTTTCAATTGAATGATCATTCAATCATTGCCAAGCCGCCAAGTCAAGGATTTCTTACCTTTTCACCCCGCCGGGAGAAGGCCAGCATGAGGGGCGAACCAAGTACCAGCTCCCAAGTTCTCAAAGAAAAAGACAACCACGGATCACGCAGACTTACGCGGATAAGACCGGCAAAAAACTCTTCCAAAAAATCTCCCCCAAACATTTGACATGTATACGCATGTTCACATATCTTAGGGGGAACCCGCGAGTCTCACGCGACTCCCCGGGTGCCACGCCCAAGTCTGCTTGGGCGTGCGAACACCGTTTTCACTCAACCCAAAAGAAAAATGTCCCATTCCGACCCCCAACCTGAAACACACGGAGCTGGCCACCACAGCCAGACTCCGCAGGTTGCCGTGCGCGATGGGAACCGCATCATCTGCCCCTGCTGTGGTGAGGTGCTCATGGTCATCCCCGATCGACCGATCGAAGAGATGACCATCTTCCAGCAGGCCAACCAGGTCCGCGTCTCCCCCAAAGGGGACCCACGGCGAACGTGCGCGGCGTTGGAAGAAATGATTGCCCGGCAAGAAGCCGAAGAACGGGGCGATCACAAACCGGAAGAACCGCCGCCGGAACCGTTCGTCTACGTGCCAGACCCCAACCGGCTAACGTACCGGGCCGACCCGCTCGTCGAACCGATCGACCCCGAAGTCGCGGCCCATCAGTTCCCCGACATGCGACCTCCCTGGATCGTTCCCCAGGCCAAGAAACCGCGGAAACCCCCTGCGTACCGAGCACCGCGTGAACGCGACGACAACACGCGCGAACGGGAATGGCAACTGCGGCGCATGAAACGCCCGCCCGAAGAAGCGTGGACGTACGAGCTGGCGCGGCTCTATGCGTGGACGTATTACCGATTGCAGAAGCTGGACCGGCAACTGCAGGGAGAGATCTGCGCGAAGCAGGCCGAGCTGGATCGGTTGGAGCAAGAGTTGTTCGAGTTGAACCCGGAGCTCCAGCCCTTCAAAACGCAACCACGACAACCAGCGCTAACGGCAACACGTTTGCTAAGTGAAGCGAATGCGAACGTCCCGACATTGGATACGCATGAACTGCCAACCGGCGCTCCGCACGCCCAAGCAGACTTGGGTGTGGCACCCGGGGAGTCGTCTGGTGTGTCGTCCGAAACGTTGAGCAACGTTTCATCTGGCGAGTTGGTTCACGCGTCATCTGCCAAGCCGATCGACGAGCCGACCGTCGAGTTTAAACACGAAACGCCTCACGCCAACGAACGCGGCCCGCCATGACATGTCAGCTCCAACGGAGCGACCGCTAATAGCCAGGGGCGGCAGCCCCTGGTACCCGTGCCACCAACATCGAGTCCTAAGCCCCAAGGGGGCGGCCGAGTGTGCGCGCACCGGTTCGGCCGCCCTTTCAGGGCTTAAGATGTGTTTAATGAGATCGCTTTCCAGGGGGTTCCACCCCTGTCTATGAACGGTCGCCCCTTTGGGGCTGGCGAGAAGAAGATTGCGCGCGCACATGGCGTTGCCATAATGGACAATCTTCATCTCAAAGGCCGCGGGTTAGCGTTGTGCCGGGTGCGACTGGCTGCGCTGTTCGCGTCCGACGTTTTCTATTGGAATGCCTGCTGGCGAAACACACCCTCACTCTCTCCCCGCCGGGGCGAGGGGATCGGATTTGTGCTGCGCGGTCATCATTTGCTTGGTTTTCACCACGAAATATTCCCTGCACACTAATCACGAAAATCGTGTGTCATTCCCCTATGCGCTCAGCTAAATTAAGAGGTCTGCTCAACACTACTTTATTGGCTCACCTCGACTGACAGACCCCTATGAAAACTAACCGCCTGCTCTCCTGTTTCTCGTCGCGATTCTTTTTGCTGTTGCCCATGGTGCTGCTGCTGGCCAGTGACGCTGCGGCGCAGTCCGATTGGTTTCAGTTTCGCGGGCCTACGGGGGAGGGAATTGCCGCGAACGTGACCCTGCCAACCGAGTGGGGTCCCGAGAAGAACATCGCCTGGCGGCAGGAAGTACCTGGGCTGGGGTGGTCTTCGCCGGTGGTCTCGGGAGATCGAATTTTCCTGACGACTGCCGTTGCCCAGAGCGAGGACAAGAAGCCAGATCACTCGCTGCGAACGCTTTGCCTGGCCGCCGATACCGGCAAAATCCTCTGGGACGTCGAAGTCTTCCTGCAAGTGGGCGAGACGGCCCCGAAGATCCACGGCAAGAATAGCCACGCCAGTCCCACGCCGTACCTCGAAGGGGAATTCGTCTACGTCCACTACGGTCACATGGGAACCGCTTGCCTGCGGCAGAAGGATGGCTCGATCGTCTGGAGCACGCAAGAGCTGAGCTACAAGCCCACGCACGGCAACGGTGGCTCGCCGGTGATCTGGGGCAGCAATCTGATCTTCAGCATCGACGGCTCCGACATGCAGGCCATCATCGCTCTCGATAAGACGACCGGAGAGCTGGCCTGGAAAACTGAACGCAACGTCGCTGACATTCCCAAGTACTTTTCCTTCAGCACGCCACTGTTGATTGAAGTTGACGGCCAGACGCAACTGATCTCGGCCGGTAGCGGCACGGTAATGGCGGTCGATCCGAGCGACGGAAAAGAGATCTGGCGCGCCGGCTATGGCAAAGGATACTCGGTGGTTCCGCGGCCGATCTATGCCAATGGCCTGGTCTATGTGTGCACCGGCTACGACAAGGCGACGCTTGTGGCTATTCGACCCGATGGCCAAGGGGACGTCACCGAGTCGAACGTAGCGTTCATCGTCGATCGGAATGTCCCCCTGAATCCTTCGCTGGTCGCGGTGGGAACTTCCGTTTATATGGTTTCCGACAACGGCATTCTCTCGTGCCTCGACGGCAAGAGCGGCGAAGTGCTGTGGAAAGAACGTGTCGGAGGAAACTTCTCGTCGTCGCTGCTTTACGCAGGCGGGCTGATCTATCTGCTCGACGAAGCTGGCAAATCGACCATTGTGAAGCCAGGCGACCAGTACGAAGCGGTTGCCGAGAACGACCTCGCCGAGCGTGCCCTGTCGAGCCTCGGCGTGATTGGTAGCGACATCCTGCTGCGAACCGAGAAAGCCCTTTACCGCATCGCCGATTAAATCTCGGCGATCGTTCCGGTGCTGTCGGCGAAGCTGTCGGCACCGGTACCCAGCCGCTGCAGCATCGTGGCGAACAAGTTGGAAAGGGGAATATCGACTCCCTTGGCTTTGTCTTGCCACGGTTCACCCTTGCCGAGCCACGGCCCACCTTGGAAATTCATTCCGGCGTGGTTGATATACTGGCCGTGTTTCACGCCCATTTGCTTGCCACCAGCGAGGATCAGCGGGTAGTTGCGGGAAAGGTGGAATGCACTCGAAGCCGAGCCCATCAGCAGCAGCGTGTTGTCGAGCATGCTGCCGGTGCCAGCCGGCTCAGGCGTCTCTTTCAACTTGCCCACGAAGCGTCCGAACTCTTCGTTGAGGAACTGGCAGTAGATGCCAAAGTTCTTCCAGCCGTCAGGGTTCTTCGTTTCGTGCGAAAGCTGATGGGCCAGGTTAAAGCCCACGGCACGTGCGAGATGATCGCTACGGCCGACCCCGTTTTCGCGGCCGATCTGATAGGTGGCCACCCGGGTCGAATCGGTTTTGAAGGCCAAGTAAATCAGGTCGAACATCGTCTGCAGGTATTCACGCGGCTGATCGGTGGTGAGTTCCAGGTTGAACTGATCGCCATCGACCGTCGGCAGCGGCACGTTGAGCCACTGCTTCGCTTTGTCGACCTTGATCTCGGCCTGACGCACCGAGTCGAGGTACTCGTCGAGGCGATGACGATCATGCGTTGAAAGAGATTTCTTGAGCGTGTTGGCATCGGCCAGCATCTCGTCGAGTGCGCTCTGGCTCAGGGCCAGCCGCCTGGCCGAGTCGCCGTTGCGTTTCACGAACAGCATGTCGAAGATCTGCTTGGGGCGATGCTCGGCAGGAATGGGGCGTCCGTTGCGATCGAACGAAATCGTATGCGTCCCACGGGCCGTGCCGGTTCCGCCATCGGTCGACATCACCAGCGAAGCGATGCGTGTTTGATCGCCGACGTACTTCACGTATTCCTGATCGAGCGAAATCGTGTTGGCATACTCGCGATCGCCGCCACCGGTCGGGGCCGCGGTCAGGAACTGGTCGGCGTTGTTGTGCCCGTGCACGTCACGCGAACGTGGGTGCGAGAAGCCTGAGAGGATTGTCAGTTCCGATTTCAACGGCTCAAGCGGCTGCATGCATTTGGTGAAGGTGAACTCCTTCCCATCGCCATGCGGAAACCAGGCCCAGTCCTGATACGAAGGATCTTCCGGCAGCGGCATCGGCACGCCGTCAGGAAAATAGAAACAGCCCAATCGCTTGGGGTTGTTGGGGGTCGGCTCTCCGAAGGCCGCCGAGGGAAGAAGCGAACCAAACAGCGGCAGGGCCAGCGCAACACCACTACCGCGTAAGAATCGTCTTCGATCAAGGCTACGAAAATTCAATCCCATGTCTCGTGACTTTCGAGTAAGGCTTGCTTCGTCTTAATACTACGGTGACTTGAACAAGTCGCTTTGGACAATCGTGTGAATCATTGTGCGAAGACCGTCCCCTTCGCTGCGTACCTGGGCGGTGATCGCATCGACATCGGCCCGGTCTTCAAAGCCCAGTGGACGTCCCAGGGCGAACGTGGCCAGCTTCTGGACGGTGGCTTGTATGAACTGATCTTGGCGGTTTTCCAGCAGGAATCGTTTCAGACCATCCATGCCGCTCAGCGTTTCGCCGTTGAACAGTTCGCTGGAAGCATCGACCGGTTTGCCGCGAATGTTGTCGCGCCATTTACCGAGTGCGTCGTAGTTCTCGAACGCGATGCCCCACGGGTCGATCTTCACGTGGCACGACTTGCATGCCGCGTGGTTGCGATGATTCTCGATGCGTTCCTTGAGCGTCATCTTCGCAATCTCAGGATCGGCCAGGTCAATTTGCGGGACCGCTGGTGGAGGTGGCGGAGGGGGATCGGCCAGCAGGCATTCCAACAGCCACACAGCTCGCTTCAGCGGATGCGAGTCGGGGAAGTCGGAGTTCATCGCCAGCACGCCCGGCTGTGTGAGCAAGCCCCCTTGCCGGAAGTCGTCCTTTAGTTCAATACGTCGGAAGTGGTTGCCATGCACTTCGCCCAGGCCATAGTGCTGAGCCAGCCGCTGGTTGACCATCGTGTAATCGGAGTGCAGGAAGTCGAGCACGCTGGCGTTCTGATCGAGGACTTCGTCGAACAAGGCCACCGGCTCGTGCTGCATCGCTTCCTTGAGCAGCGGATCGATCTGCTTGAAGTTAACGAATCCCAGCAGTTCCAGGTTCAACCATTGATGCACGAAATGCTTGGAAAGCCGCTCGCTTCGCGGATCGTCGAGCATCCGCTCGACCTGGGCAGCCAGGACCTTGTCGTCGGCCAGTTGGCCACTTTCCGCCAGTGCCAACAGTTGCTCGTCCGGCAGACTGCACCACAGGAAAAGGGCCAGACGCGATGCCAGGGCATAGTTGTCAATTGCCGCTTGCTTGGTCGCCTCGTCCTGCGGCGGTGACTGGGCCACGTAGAGGAACTGTGGCGACGAAAGGATGGTGGCCAGCACTTCGATCACCGCTTCTTCGAAGTGATCGGACTGTGCCCGCATCGTCTCGAAAAGCTTCAGCTTGCGGGCAAGTTCGTCTTCGCTGGGAACACGTCGCCAGGCACGAGACATGAACCGCTTTAGAATTTCACGAGCATAGGCGAGTTCGTCACCGGATTGTTCACTCTCGAAGAAGATGTTCGTGTGTGATGGTGGCGGCCACTGATCGTACACCGGGGCTTCAACCATCACGAAATCGATTTGAACGTCTCCAGCCGACGCGCCGCTGTTGGCGATGCGGATGTACTCGGAAGGACTCGGCGTCGTACCCATTGGGGATGTCTTGCGGACCGAATTACGCGGGTAGATTTCACCCAGCGGAACGTCCCATTGAATCAGCTGCGGAGCGTCGGCACTTGCCGTGACCGGAACGTCCTGGTCACTTACGCGAAGGAGTGCTCGCCCTTCGTTACTGGCTTGCCAGCCGAACAACAACTGCAAGCTCGGGTAGCCCGGGGTATCGTTGTTGGTACGAGAAGCCCGAACGGTTACCCGCATCGTTCCTTCGTCGGGCAGTTGGTTGCCAAGCTCGACGATCAGGTTCTGGCGACGATTGGCCGGCAAGATCGCCACGCAGTCATGGCTATCGGGAAACTGGGGCCTGGTATCGGTTGGGGCAAAAGCATATTTGGCACCATAGTAAGCCCACTGGGCTTTGGCTGTTCGTCCAGTCGAAAGCTGCTTGTAGTAGGCCGTCGCGTGGGGCTGGTGGAAATTGGCTTCCAGCTTGGCGAGTTCGGTTTGCAGCTTCTGAGGATCTTCGGCGTGTTCCTCTTTGGCTTTGTTGATCTGGGCATCTTGCTCTTTCCATTCGCGCTGGGCGGCCTGCTCCATGGCGATACCCCAGTACACCGGCGTCGGTCGTTCGCCTGAGACAGTCGCACGGTCGAGTGCCTGGCGAGCGAGCCGATGGTAGGTTTCAAACTGCGAAACAGAAAGATGCAGCAGTTCCGAGCTGTTCTCGAAGCCTTCTTCCGAATGTGGTTCCGGCGGCAGGTCTTTGGCGAAGTCCCACGGCAAGCCGAGCAAGTCTTGCAGGGCGTAGTTGTATTCGTATCGAGTCAGCCGACGGAAGGCCGAGTGAGAGCCAGCCTGGCGACGCAAAACAGACGCCGCTTCCAATTCGCTCGACAACCAGTTGACGATCTGGCGACGCTCGGCGTCTCCCATTTCGTATTCGTCGGGCGGCGGCATTTCCCCTTTGGTAACGGCGGCGAAGACTTCGGTCCACCAGTCGGTATCCTTACCGCGAAGCAGGTCGGGATCGAGCGCCGAAACCTGCACGTTCCCTTCCTTGGTATCGGGTCCGTGGCAGTCGTAGCAGTACTGCTTAAGCAGCGGCTCGATCTTCGACTTGAAGGTCTCGAGATCGGCCTCGGGGGGATGATCGGCGGTGGCCAGCGGCTTGGCGGCGGCATGGAAACGCGATCGCGTCAGGCCGGTGCGCTTCAGCTCGGATAGGCTCAGGTCCTCAGCGACAACCTGGCCAGCCAGCAAAAACAGCATAGCGGTTGCGAACAGCGCAGATGGCAGCAAGCAGGTTCGATGGAAGGTCTTCGACATCGGGCAACAATTGAAGGATAACGGCAGGAGCTGTCGGCTAGGGGGCTGACGGCGGACGTGGGGGGGCAGGGAAGTTGCGGTGGGGGCCTTCAATGGCGTTTGAGGTAATACCATTGATACCACAAATAGTACGCGCATTGATACGGAAATCTGCCGCTAAATTTCATGGCAATTTACCACTTGAGCCTGTTTCACCACGGGGCCAGGGTGTTTTCTCGGCAGAAGGAAGCTCATATGACAGAAGAACATAGGTGCGTGGAGACTGGCGGAAACGACCAGAGATAACGCAGTCTTGTGACCCAAAAACTTATCCATTGCGTGGACTATTAGGTTTCCCGCCGGGTGCCCCATAACTATACCGGCACGGATACCGCTGCAGGAGGGGGTGTGTTTGTAACGATTGCCAATGCTCTTTCTCCGATCAGGCAAGCCAGACGCAGCTTATTATGTGGAAGCCAACAGGTGAATCGAATGGGGCAATTTCTCAATCGCAGGGGACGTGCGAATAAGAAGAAATCGAACTCACAGAAGCGACACCGCAGGAACCGTTTAAGCGGCTTCGAGCACGTCGAACATCGGCGTATGCTGGCCGGGACCGAACTGGTATTCGACGTCAACGTCACCCCCGACACGATCCGATACGAAGGAGGGGTCGAACTCGACGGGGCGTTCTACTTCTATGCCGAGTCGCAAGAGCATAAACTGCCCAGCGGTTTCAATCTTTGGAAGTACGATCCGGCCGCCAACGGCGGGCAAGGAGAAGCCGAGCCGCTCAATCGAGAGATTATCGGTGTGTCGACGCAATACGATCGAGATATGATCGCATTCGACGGCAAGATCTACTTTACCGGAAATAAAAGCGATACTGGTGCCGGTACTGAACTGTGGAGCTACGATCCGGCGAGCGATACGTTCACATTGGTTGCCGATGTTTATGCCGGAAACCAGTCGTCGTATCCCAATCGGTTAACGATTCTGAACGACAAGCTCTACTTCATTGGTTTCGACGGTACGAATGATCGAGCTTTGTTGCAGTACGATCCCAGCGTCGGCAGCATCACTTCGTTTGGCCACTTTGGCCGCGACGATTTGCTGTGGATCAAGGCCATCGGCGTCGAGCTATGGGTCTACGATCCGGCGGCGAATGAAGGGGCTGGAACGCTTACCCAGGTCGATCTGAATTACTCCGAAGGGAGCCTCACCGAGTTAGAAGAACTGTGGACCTTTGGTGGAAAGATCTATCTCACGGCGTTCGACATCAATTACGGCCGCGAGTTGTTCGTGTACGATCCGAATCAGCTGCCGGTCGCCATGGACGATGTGTATACCGCCGTGGAAGACACGCCGCTGACGATCGATGCAGCCGTATGCGAGATTGCCTTGTCGGAGGATTCCGATGAAGAGCAACCGGCTGACGAGATGTTGCTGCCACTAGATTGGACGTGGTAGCGGCGGATACGCTGCAGTGACGCTGATGATCGCGTAAAATCTTACGTTTCGCGAACGAAAGCCTCTGGTACAATAGTCCTACGACCAAGAGCCCGCAAGCAGAAAGTCATACCGAATTGCGGCCGCGTGCTCTACGAGATCATGGTGCGGAAACACTTGATCGGAACGTATTCTTAGCGGGACGTTCTGGGAAGGCAGCGAGATGGTAAGTTCCCGAGGAGTTCATGTTGACGGCGATAAGTTTCGTCAACTTCGACAGGCCTGTGGATTGACGCAGGAAGAAGCGTCTTCCAGATCAGGATACTCCGATCGCTTGATTCGTAAGCTCGAACGTGGCGGCCCGGTCGAACTGCAAACGGCCAGCGATATCTTTCAGACATACGACATGCTTAGCAAGTCGACACTTAGCCTGTCGGACGTTCTGCGACTGGAATCCATCAAGAACGAAGTCGAAGAGTTGATGCGTCGCTGGTTCGATGGAATCTTCAATCAGCGCGATCTGAGCCTGATCGACGAACTGATGGACGAAAACGTCGAACTGTTTGCCGAGGGCAATACGTTACGTGGCCGGCAGGCGATACGCGAACGTGTGAGCACCGTGTTGCAGGCATTCAATCCGTTGACGATCACGGTCGACTACATCGTGTGCGATGGCAGCCAGGCCGTGACCTACTGGAGCGTCTCGAAGAAGCACGTGGGGACGTTTGCCGGTATTCCGGCCACCGACCGGTGGGTTAAGATCAAAGGCAGTTCGTTCGCGGTCTTTCAAGATGGCCGCATCATTCAGGCTCGCGATCATTGGGACGTGCAAGATCTGATTGACCAGCTTGTGGCACCAGAGCCATAAACGTGATCCTCTTGTTTGCCATCGATGGATGAAGAAGGGTCGTGGTATTTTGTCGTTTTGCGCAGCTTGTGCTTTTGTTGAGATGATACTCTGAGCCTGGCACTCGAATTGATATATGTCATGTGTGGTATGCAGGGATGGCTGTTGCTACATTACAGGAATTGATTTGTAGGCAAATTAAAATCAAACGAATCGAGATAGGGTTTTCTTTTTAATCCTGTCGCGACATCTGGTAAGATAAGCGGCTAATCTGTTTGGATCCGTCATTCAACGAAGTTACCCGGCGTGCCGGTCGGGTATTCTCAACGCGAGGAGCACGTCGTTGATACCCCCACACGATTCCGATGACTACTCGGATGATGTCGAATTTGGCCACCAGAGTTCTGGTGGCGAAGAAGATTCGGCGACGCGAACCTATCTCGGAAAAGTAGACGAACCGACTGCCAGCGAAGTACATATTCCGTTGCTTGAGCCAGGCGACCCCGAGATGATCGGCAAGTTCCGCATCTTGGAACGCCTTGGAAAAGGGGGCATGGGGGTCGTCTATAAAGCTTACGATGAAGCCTTGCAGCGGTTTGTCGCGATCAAAGCCGTCAGTCGCGAGCTGGCATCGTCCGAGATTGCCCGGCGTCGATTTATTCGCGAAGCCAGGGCCGTCGCAGCCATTCGCCACACCAACGTCATCACGATTCATGCCGTCGAATCGCAGGGGGAAGTGCCGTACCTGGTGATGGAACTGATCGACGGGTGCACGCTCCGGGATTTCAGGAAACGCGAAGAACCCTTGACGCCGCTGCGTATTCTATCGATCGCCGCGCAGATTGCCTCCGGCTTGACGGCTGCCCACGTGCGGGGCGTCGTGCATCGGGACGTGAAGCTGACCAACATCATGATCGATGGCAGCGACCGCGTGGTGATCACCGACTTCGGCCTTGCCCGAGCTGTGATCGACAATGCCAACCTGACATCAGGAGCCATGCCGCTGGGAACGCCTGCGTATATGTCCCCCGAGCAAGTCCGCGGCGAGCCGGTTGATGCGCGGTCCGACCTGTTTTCGTTCGGTTGTGTGCTGTACGCGCTGTATACCGGTTACTCACCGTTTCAGGGATTAAACCCTTTGGAGATGGCACGCAAGGTTACCGAGTTCAAACCGCCGTCGCTGAAGGATATCAATCCGCGCGCTCCGGAGTTCTTCTCGGATATCGTCGACCGCCTGCTGCAGAAAGATCCCGATCGACGTTATCAATCTTCGCTGGAAGTTCGCGATCTGTTGCTGCGGCATTTGCGAGAATTGAATCAGTCGTCGACCGATGAGATCGACGCGATGTTGCTTAGTAATAACCGTGTCAAGAAGCAGCGATCCCACTGGAAGAGGATTACCGCGGCTGTCACCGGGATGGTGCTGCTTTTGGTCGCCGGTGGTTGGATGAGTGGGTGGTTTGCGTCCGAAGGGAGCAACGTGGCGAAGAATTCGCTACTGGACCTTGGGCCTTCCAGCTCAACGAAAAAGAGACCGGCGCGATTGTTGGTCGAGCGATTGAAAGATGCAAGTCCAGGGGATGTCATCGATCTGCCGGTGGGCACCTACATGGATACCATCACGTTGGAAAACGTGATGGACATCACGCTTCGGCCCTCGATGACCGGCCCGGTGCATTTCCTGCCGCAGAGTCCCGATCAGCCTGCATTTCGCGTTGTTGGATGCACGAATATTACCTTCCGGGGAATTGAGGCCGCGGTAGAGAACGGACCGTTTCTTAGTATCAGCGGAACGTGCCAGAATATCGCGCTGGAAAGTCTGACTCTTTCGCAGGCCGCCGAAGGCGCGGCGTTTGGACTCGTGCATATTGAACAAGAAGCCCAGGTCGATGGCTTCTCGGTGGCGGACTCCACGTTCGATATCCAGGGACAAGGTCAAGCCATTTGGATCGAGTCGGGATCGGCCGCCAAGTCGATTGCGATCCACGATAACCACTTTCAATCGGTCAACACGCATGTCGGTATCATGAGGCCGGTCGACGGTTGCCAGATCACACGCAATCACTTCAGCGGCGGTGCCAACGCCATCAATCTGAGCCTGGCCGACGGCATGAGCGACGAGGCGTTCGCTAAGAAGCTCGAGATCACCAACAACACGATGGTGGGCGTTCGCTTTTGGCTGGGGCTGCACGATGCGATTCCACCAAGCGAAGATTTCGCCGTGGTGGTCAATAACCTGTTGGTCGATTGCGGGCGAATGCAAGGAGACGAAGACTGTCTGCTGCAAGCCAAAGATAGGTGGCACTGGCAGGCCAATTACTGGCAGCCTGTCTATACGCATATGGAAGACTACGTCAGAGATCGCCTCGAGCGAATCGATTACCAGGTTACCAAGCGACTCGAGCCCGGAACGATCGACGCCAGCAAATTGGACGAGCCAGCCTCATCGTGGGATGCCAAGCTACAACAGGTGATCCGCAGCGGGGCGGGCGAAACGTTTCCTTCCTACCTTGGCAGCGTCAACCCTGACGACAATTCATAAACACCATGTTCGACCACATTGAAACTCGTTCCACGGATCAAGCTTGTGTCTGGACCCTACGAAGATGAACTCGCCTCGAATGAAAACTATTATCAACCCACGCTCCGAAGTCTGACCTTGGCAGACTTCGGCAGTCCCTATTACACCCCGTACGATGATCCGACTTCGTTCGTACGGCAATCGGCTTTGCTTTCGCCTCGCTCGGCCGATGAATCTGGGCCAATTCGGGTTACCCATGTGGGCCCCTGTCTTGTCTCGGGCGGGACGGAACAGCACTTGTTGAGCTTGGTCCGTTTTCTCGATCCCAATCGCATCGTGCTTCAGCGGTCGATCGTCACGATGCCCAATCTTGTGAATCAGGAGTTTTGCCAACAGCTGGGTATACCGGTGGTGATCGGTCAGCAAGATACCGTTCGCGCGGCCGTGGAAGATTCCGATGTGTTTCTGTATTGGGGGCTCGGCCTGGATGACTGGTTGGTCGACGTGAAGCCGCCGCTGTGCGTGTTTCTCGCGCATGGCGAAGGAGATTGGACCCGCGCCACCATGCTGGGAAATCGCCGCATTACCGACCACGTGATCGCGGTCAGCCAGCGCGTGAAAGACAAGGTATGCGATGGCTTCCAGTCGACCGTGATTCCTAACGGGATCGATACCGCACGACTAGCCACCACACGATCGCGGAAAGATGTTCGAGAGTCGCTTGGTTTCCAGCCCAATGACTTTCTGCTGGGTATCGTTGCCCGGTATTCGTCGGAGAAGCGATTTGAACTGCTCATCGAGACGATTGCCTCGCTTCCCAAAAACTTCAAGATGCTGGCGGTTGGGTGTGGCCATAACCTGCCGAAGTATCTTGAACTCGCGAACCGCCTCATTCCCAATCGCTATGCATTTGTCTCGGCCAGCGATTACCTAGGGGACTATTACCAGGCCATGGATGCCTACTGCATGACCTCCGAGCACGAAGGGTTTGGGCTGGTGGTGCTGGAAGCCATGTTTCATGGACTGCCGGTTATCGCGACCGAAGTGGGAGCCGTGCCGGAACTGATAGTGCATGGGCAAAGCGGCTTGATCGTCGAAGGCAAGCCGCATTGCTTCGCTGAAGCCGCCAGGTCGCTGGTTACTCATCGCACGTGGGCGAAGGCCATGGGGGCGGAAGCTCGACAGTTTGCCCGGCAGCATGGTCACGCCAGAATGATGGCCGATCGTTATACGCAGTTGCTGGAACGCCTGGTAGGCGAAAAGCGACGCTCAGGGCCAACGAAGGGATAGTCTCGACCGTGTTCCGCATAAGTAATCTTCTCTGGAATACCGATCCCTTGGCGTTGCATTGCCCAGGCCCCCTTCACGGCAACTGGCACCGCGTACGGCAGACCATTGCCGCGTTTACCCCGCAGCAGTCGACTGCGACTTCTGACGTAACGTTTATTACCTGGCACGGTCCTTCACGCAGTAACAAGCCTAACGGTGCGTTTGAGGAAAGCCTGGCACGATTCGGCGTGAAACCTTTGATTCTCTCGAAGCCTGACAACTGGCATAACATCGACAAGCTTTCGTTGACGGCGAAAGCCCTGGAGTCGATCGATACGCCATATGTCATGGGAAGTGATTCGTCCGATACGCTTATCTTTCGCGACCCGGCGTTGCTGGTCGAGCGTTTCGAATCGCACTTCACGTGCGACCTGGTGTACAACGCCGCCGGCTCTCGCTGCTGGCCCGAACTGCCAGAGTACATCGAATACCAGTCGTCGCTGCCGGCGGCCGTTCATGCCCGCGGCAGACACTGGTTTAACAGTGGCATGTTCTTCGGTCGGACCGAGTTCTGCCGAGAGTACTTTCGCTCGCTGGCGAAAGAGCCACCGGTTCACGGGTATACGTACTCAGAGCAGGCAGTCGCCATGCGGGCTTGGCCGAAGTGGTATCCGCGGGTGCAACTGGACTATCAGTGCCTGCTGTTTCAATGGTTCAACGAGTCGCTCGACGTGATGCGTCTAGAACGCCCGGCACAGGCGCGGCATGAATCGCTGATCGAAATTTTGCGGTCGCTGGGCAGCGGGCTCACGGGGGCCGAGGTGGGTGTCTTCGACGGTTGGACGAGCGAGGTCCTGTTACGGACGTTTCCTGATCTTCGCTTGTGGATGGTGGATGCATGGCTGCCGTACGGCGGCGAAAGCTACATGGGAAAGCAGGACGCGGCCTACTTTCAACGGGCATACGACGCGACCATGTTCTGGACGCACTTTGCCGCTGACCGCCGCTTCACGCTGAAAGAGACCTCTCCGCTTGCGGCCGATCGCTTTGCCGATGGCTCGCTTGATTTCGTATTCATCGATGCCAACCATATGTACGAGTCGGTCCGCGCCGACGTGAATGCCTGGTGGCCGAAGGTTCGCCCCGAAGGTGCGTTGTGCGGGCACGACTATGCCATCCATCGCGATGGCGAAGGCGTGTGGGGCGTCAAGCGAGCAGTGGACGAATTCGCCAACGCCCGTGGCCTGAAGACAACCGTTTTGCAGGATGGTGTGTGGTGCATCTATCGCCCCCGCAGCTAAGAATTCGCGGGGCGGATATCGGAGAGAAGGTCGTGTTTCTGCCGGAAGAAGGCCCGAATACCCGAGGGGGCAAGCTTCGATTCGCGAAAACTAAGACCATTGGTGGAAGTTTGGTTTTGATTTCGCATGAAGCGTGATATGATTTGAGGAGATGCCTCTCTAGCGGGGATTCAGGCTGTGTCCCTGGAGCGGTAATTCCTTGTCATGCACTTCCAATCGGAACTCGTCTCCAGCGATGTCTCTCAGTATGCGATATCGACACTATGTTTCGCTTTTCGCCGTGGTTCTTTTGGCGGCGATACTGCTCGATCCCTGTTTCGCCCAGGCAGCTCCGCCGGAAGAAACCTCGCAGCCGCTTCGGTGTGCGCTGATTGACGTCGACCAGTCGGCACTGGCAGGCCTGGTCGAGGCCGAGTTGATCACGCGCCCCAGCGAAGAGTGGCTCGAACGAACCGAGATCAACCGACTGCTGGAAGAGAAGCAGCTTCAGTTGCTCCTTGCGGCAGGTGCCGGGGACGATCGCGTTGCCTTGGGGCAGACGCTCAAGGCGGATGTTCTGGTCATGTTGCGGACCAGCAAGGAACCACAGAAGACGACCATCGAGCTTGTGGTGGCCGAAACGAATCAAGGTTTGCGTCTGCTGACTCAGTCGTTTGTGCTGGGCGAGAACCTGGAAGAGCATTCGGCGGCGCTGGTGGAACTGATCGATCAAGCGATTCGCAAAGCCCGCCAAGAGATCCGCCAGGTCTTCGCCGTGCCGCCGTTTGTGAGTGACGATTTAACCTACGAGTACGATTACTTGAAATCGTCGTACGCGAAACTGCTGGAGCAGTCGCTGTTGGACTCGCCTGGCGTACTGATCGTGGAACTGGAAGAAGCCCAGGCCATCGCCAGCGAACTGACCTTGACGTCGGAAGCTGGCACCATCAAACGCCGCTTGCCCATCTACCTGCTGGGGCAGTTTCGCAATGAAGGAAAAGGAGAAACGCATAAGGTTCGGATCACCCTCAGCGTTCAGCAAGGTTCAAAAGAGCTGGATAAACAACAAGCGGAACTTGCCCCTGATGCTGTCGCCGAGTTCCTGCGCGAGAGTGCCCGCAAGGTGGCTGAAACGCAGGGCATCGAATCAATCGTGTTCGCACCGGCGGTCGAGGCCGAGCAACTCAACAAGCGGTCCCAACAGTTTGCACGTCTGGGCAACTGGGCCGAAGCGTTGGGGTTGATCGAAGCTAGTTTGATGTTGTATCCCGACCAGCCGGAGATACATAGTGAAGCGATTAAATTGGCGGGACAACTGGCCGGAACCTACAACGGAGACAAGTTGGAGGAGTTGGCCAAAGTGTTAGGACTCCGTCGCCGATCTCTATCGCATTTAGGAGTATTGATAGCAAATTACCCTCCTGAACATTCCAGGCAACACTTCTTTTTGCTTTACTTTAACATCGGAACCAGCCTGAAAAGCCACGATGCCAGCTCTCCATTGTTGGATGAGCAAATCGAACTAGGAAAAGAGTATCAAGGCGAGAAACGCCGTCTGGCGACGAAGTTGGCTGAAAAATTTGCTGAAGTTGGCGACTGGAGATCCAGTGCGACTCTGACGCGAAATATGGTTCATGTCATGATGCCTGCCGAGGGATATGCGGAGCTAACCAACAAGATCTTGCAGTACCAGGATCGACCAGGCGTCAGCTCGATGGTTCGTGCCTACGCGCACGGCGGATCCACCGTCGACGTATTACGAAGTATTGAGGGACGTCGATTTCTGAATGCGTTGCTGGTTCATGTCGACGCCAACGAGCAGGTAAAGCAGACGGCCAAAGAACTGCTTGATGCGATCGGTATTGAACAGAAAAAGGAGCATGTTCAAACCACTGGTGACCCGGAAAACGAAACCCGTTTGACCTTCCGGCGAGTTGAACTTGCCTACCAAACAAAGAGCGGGCACGACCAGAAACTGAATTGGATGGAAGGGTGCGTTCCGTTAAAGAATGGGATCGATGCGCTGTATAACAACGCGGGATTGTTTCTCTTCTCGCAAGAGACCGGGCTGCGTTATGTTTGGCAAGCACCTCGCAACACATTCATTCAAAAGGTCGATTACGACGGCAAGTATGTTTGGGTTGCTGCTGCGGTTAATCGGCAAGCTGCTCAGGTATGGGTGTTTGATCCTGTCAGCGGAGACGCCATGCAGCTGACCAAGGCGGATGGATTGCCTCTCTTGGCCCCTGATGAAATTCCCGGTACCAGCTATGTTTCTCCAACGGTGTCGTTGACGACGGTTGCCGAAGGTCGTGCGATTGTCGTTGGTGCAATCGGACGAACCTGGCTGGCCGATGTTCGCTTTAGTCCGGAAGGAAAGCATCAAGTCAAAGTGTTCCACGAGGCCAAAGAGGTCAACACGACCACAGATCAAGAGGTTGACTGGCGAAACATCGACCTGGCATTTCAACCGACGGCCGTTCGTACGATTTCGGTACCGGCTGAATCAGACAAGCAGAAACAAGTGGTGATGATCTGCCGTGGGTGCCCGGTTTACAAAGCCACGGAACACGCGTTACTGGTTGATCCGGAAGATCTCAGCATAAGAGTTTCAGAGGCTCGTTGGAACAACCGAAGTCCAGACAAGGACGTGAAGGCTATGCGAGATGGATCTCTTTACTATGCTGGCGCACTACCCCCTTCGTACAATTCTATAGGGCTGATTCGTGTTGGTTTGCCTGATTTCAAACCTGAAGTTGCCATGCCGGATATTCGAGAAGGTGACCTCTTTTTCAATCAATCGGGCGAAGTGAATGTCGTTGGTGTCGATTGGCAACGAGGAAGACTGAAAGATGGAAAGCTGGAGTCGTACGGTCCCGTGCCGTGGCTCTATTCCAATCATTGGGGGGCGTCCGAGAAAACGCCGCCGATCCGTTTTGAACGAGGTTCCTTTCAGATGAGAGTCCTCGCCGATAGCAACAACTTTGGCACGATCATGAGTTGTTCGGAGATCGACGGGCCGTCGGGTATTATCCAGGTACTTTTCGACGGTTCTGGCGTTTCGCTGAAGGAAGCACTGAACGGTGTTCAAGACGAAAAGAAGGACCAAGCCGCGCCCAAGACAATTGTCCAATCACTTCCCGTTGAAGATCGAAACCTTTGGCAGCGTCCGCCACGATGCTTGAGTATTGCCTACTCGCCAGATAACACGCGGATTGTCACGACGAGCAAAACGACCAATGAGACGATCCAAGTGTGGAATGCTGCAGATGGTCAATTGATGGCGAATTTACCGAGTGATGCGGAAGGAATGACAAGGGTCGCCTTCAGCCATAACGGCCGGATGTTTGCCACCGGCGGGGGACGGGGGCGAGTGATTGTCTGGGATGCCAAGACCCTTCAGCCTTTGGCCGAGTGCGAGGGGCAATCGGAAGAGATCTACGCGATGGCCTTCTCATGGAAGGATGATCGCTTAGCCGTAGCTAGTAGAGATCGGACGGCCAGTGTTTGGAGCGTTCCTGATGGAAAACACCTCTACCATGTAGAGCGGAAGAATATGGGAATCCAATGGGTTGGATTCTCTGCGGATGATTCGCTGCTATTGACGTCGTCGAATAGTACGTCTGAGGCATGGAATGCCAGCGACGGGACTATGGTGGGGAGCATTGAGTCGATCGCACGGGCTGCTGACTACCTGGAAGATCGTTCGTTGGTCGGCATAGGTGACGATGCGGACAATACTCTCATCAAGTGGAATTCGATCGATGCGACCTCCGAGGTGTTGTGGCCTGGCATGATCGGTTACCCCGTCGCAATTTCGCAAGATGGGCAGTTGCTTGCGATTTACGTTCGCGATCTCTACATCGACGACGAGTGGAAAGAGATCTATCGAGTGGAGGTGTGGAATTTAACCACGAAAACCAAGTTAACCAGTGTCGACGGTATCTTGGACGAAGGATATGTCTTCACACCAGAAAAGGATGCCTTGCTGATTGCCTTGTATCGAGGCGGCCTGCGAAGAGTGGAGATCCCCGAAACAGATTCCAGTCCGCGACAGCTTGGTCCACCCATCCCCGCGTTGCGAACCTGGACCGATAGCACCGGTAAGCATAAGCGGGAAGGGACCTTTCAAAGCATGCAGGGGCAGAATGTTCAGTTGCAGACTAGCGATGGTCAGTCGATTTTTGTTCCCTTGGATCGCTTGTCGCCGGAAGATCAGAAGTATGTCCGTGAACTGAGCCCGCGTTAATTTCTTTTGGCTGAATGTGACCATGGTAATTGAACAATTCACGAAGCGATTCTTCTCTGGTCTGTCGGCGATCCTGTACGCTGTGGTAATGGTAACGTGCGTCTGGGCAGCGGAAGGGGACGAGAGAGTCGCGTCGATCCAGCCTCTTTCGCAGCAGTCAGACTTCTTCGGTGCTCAGCAGGGGGCGCTGGCCTATCGATGTGTTTCCGCCGAAGCATTGCAAGGCAAAGTCCTTTGGCAGTACGCCGCCGGGGCGAGAACCCTGGCTCGCGGCGAAGACACACTGCAGTTGGCCGCCGGTAGACCTGGTGTGTTCGAGTTGCCCATCGAGTTTCCACCGGTTCGCGAGGGAGTTGTCTTGGCAACGCGGATGGTGATCACGATCGTCGATGGAAACAACGAGCCGCTTGCCACGTACGAACAGCCCATTTGGCTCTTTCCCGAAGACCCCTATACCGATCGTCGTGAGTGGCTCGCCGGGCTCGATATTCATCTTTACGATCCAGAAGATGCGACTGCCAAATGCTTCGAGGAAGCGAAGATTCCTTACACGCGGATCACCAACTCTAACGTGTTGACTGATTTTGAAGGGGGGCTGCTGATTGTTGGTAGCCGTACGTCCCTGCGTAAGAATCGAGGTCTGACCGATAACCTGATGAAGCTGGCCCAGCGTGGCGTGCGTGTTGTTTGCATCGCGCCGGTTGACGGAGAGTTTCCTTGGCCGACGCGCGAGGAGTATCCAGAACTCGTAGCGGTACAGTTCTCATCGAAGCAGGCCATCGGTGACCTTGATAAGCGTCTGAACCCAGACTTTGATTCGCTGGCCGATCCGCCACAGTCGGTCAATCGGGTGACATTGGAATCGCATCGAGGACAACTTCGGGTTCATCTTGCGGAAGCCTCGGATGGTTGGCCTTGGTGGGAAGTACGCTTCAACAACGACGGGACATGCATACTTTGCTGTTTCGATTTGATTCAACATTGGGACAGCAGCCCAACGCCACGCTTCTTGCTGGCTCGGCTGTTGGAAAAACTAACTTCAGAAACTGACTCTTCTCCTACGGAGCAATAACACGATGCAAAAGTTCTTATTTGGAATGACGCTGGCCCTGCTTGTCGCTTGTTCGGCCGGTACGCTGAAAGCTCAGGACGCGGTCTATCCCACCGCCATCTTCCCGTTTCAGGAACGTGGCGCGGATGTGAAAGGGCTCGGTGCCCAGGTTTCTGACCTACTGTTTGCCAGCCTGGTTGTTGATCCCACCATGTACCTGGTCGATCGTGAAGACATGGCTAAGATCTTGCAGGAACAAGAGCTCAGCGTGTCTGGGCTGGTCAATCCCTCGGAAGCCGTGCAAGTGGGACAGCTAACCGGTGCCAAGTTGATTCTGACCGGCAGTGTGATTCAGGCAGGCGACAAGCTGGTGCTGGTGGCCAAGATTATCGGCACCGAAACGAGTCGCGTTGCCGGCGCGAGCATCAAGGGGCAGGTCGATCAAGATATCGACGAACTGGCCGAAGCGCTTTCCGCCGAAATCGTGAAAGAGATTGGCAAGAACTCCGAGCAATTGGTCCCCAAGGTTGTTCCTCAGAGCGAACGTATCGCGGCCCTCAAGGAAAAGATCGGCGAAGCGAAGCTGCCTGTGGTCAGTGTTTCGATTGAAGAGCGACACGTGGGACGCGCCACGATCGATCCGGCTGCAGAAACCGAAATGACTCTCTACCTGCAAGAGCTTGGGTTTGAAGTGGTCGATGCCAAGGACGGAGCGAAGGGTGCGGCCGAAATCAAGATCGTCGGCGAAGGCTTCAGTGAGTTCACTGCCCGAGCAGGCAACCTGGCCCCGGTGAAGGCTCGCGTCGAAATCAAAGCACTCGATGCGAAGACCGGCAAGGTGATCGCTATCGATCGACAGACATCGGTGGCCGTTGATCTCAACGAGCAGATCGCTGGTAAGTCGGCACTGCAATCGGCAGCGGCCACGATCGCCGAACGGATGATTCCGAAACTGGTGAAGACCGCGGATAAAAAGTAGGGAAAAAGAAGTAAAACATCTGACCCTCATCCAGTGACGAACAAAGGGGTAAGCTTGAAGAAGCTTACCCCTCGTCGTTTTCAGCTACTTGCAGAAGTTCCGTTAGAGATCCCATGCTGTTAACTTATCGCTTCGTTCTTTGGGCTGTTCTGGTTCTTGCTCCCTCGGTGACACTTGCCCAACAGCCGCGGTGTGCGCTGATCGATATCGATCAATCCGCGTTGGGAGGCCTGTTGGAAGCAGAGCTATTGGCATTGCCGAATACGCAGTGGGTGGAACGCACCGAGATTCAGAAACTACTTAATGAGCAGCGGTTGCAATCGATCGTCGGTGCCCAGTCAGGCAATGACCGACGTTCGATCGGCGGCGTGTTGAAAGCGGATGTGCTGGTCCTTCTGCGGACAATCGAAGAGGATCAAAAGAAGTACGCCGAGATCGTGATCGCGGAAACCAATCAAGGAATTCGCCTGGTACGTCAGAAGATGCTACTGGGAAAAGATCCGGCCAACGATGCCGAGGTGCTGGTCAAACTGGCCAGCGATGGCATTGCCAAATCACAAGGGGCGATACCGCATATTTTTGCCGTGCCTCCTTTTGTCAGTGACGACCTGACCTATGAATACGACTATTTGCGATCGACCTACGCCAAGCTTCTCGAGCGAACGCTGCTTGACTTGCCTGGGGTGGTGGTCGTGGAACTGGACGAAGCGAAAGCGATTACCAACGAATACAATCTCGCTGCCGACGGTGCCAACGTCGAGCGTAAGCTGCCCACCTACGTGCTAGGGGAATACCGCAACGAGGGAAGGGGAGACGATCGCCGCGTACGGTTGAGCTTGAAGGCTCAGCAAGGGGCAAAGGTCGTTCACGATAAAAATGAAACGATTGAACCTGAAGCGGTGTCCGGCGTGCTGCTGAAATATGCCCAAGAACTGGCGTCGTCGCAGGGTATCCAGACCGCTTCGATTGACCCACAGCAGGAAGTAAAGCTGCTCAACGAGCGGGCCAACTTGTTCATGCGGTTGGCCAACTGGGATGAAGCACAGGCACTGGTCGAAGCCAGTTTGCTGCTGGAGCCGGACCAACCTGAGATGCACAGTCAGGCGGTTACCATTGTGGAAAACCGCCTGAAAGAGTTCCCTTTTCAGTCGGTCGAGCATATTGAGAACAGTGCTCGGCTGAAGTATCACGCGTTGCAGCATATTCAAGTGTTGGTCAACCACTCTCATTACAGCCTGGCTGCTCGGCATATGAGGGTGTTTGATAAGTCGTCGATCAACGAATTACGCGTCTTTGTTCAACCCGACTCCGTTGCCCAGAGGCTTGTGCAGAACAGCCATGCGTATCAAGACTTGCGTACGACAATCGCGATGCAGTTGGTTCATGGATTAGCGGAAGCCAAGGCCTGGTCGCCAAGCTCGGAACTGCTGCACATGATTGTTCGAGATTGGAAGCCGCAGGATCGCTACGCGGAGATCAAGAATATCCTGCTGAAGTATCAGCAACTGGCCAGCGATGAAAACTTTGCTCGTATCTACATCCTGGCCAGGGAACAACCCAAGCGAATTCGTAGCCTGGAAGGAAGGGCGTTTCTGCAGGAGCTGATCGATTCACCAGAAGCTCTTCCGCACGTTCGTCAGGCGGCAGAGTCGCTGCGAAAGGAAATTCAGCCTGAGCCCCCGGTTGCGGTTGTCAATCGCAGCAATGCCGACGCATCCGTGAACGATAACTTGACCTTTCGCCGGATCGAATTCGATGGGTTGAAAACGATCTACGGTTGCGAGTCGCTGGGGGGAGATTGGGACCTGGTAAGCGCGGACAATGCATACTATCTCTACTCGCAGGCCAGTGGACTACGAAAGATAGCCGATCGACCGCGAAATGCTGGCGGTCGATTTCACTACGATGGAAAGTTTGTCTGGGCTTCGGTCTTGAATGACGAAGGGGGCCTGGAATTGGCCGTCTTCGAACCGCAAACGGGGAAACGGCATGACTTTTCTCAAGCCGATGGCTTGCCGCTGCTTTCGCCGAAAGAAGTACCCGATGCGTCTGCCGAGACGTTCGGGATTGTGGTCGCCCCAGTGAGCATTGGGAGGGCGATCGTCGTGGGTTACGTGGGGAGAACCTGGTTCGCGGATGTTACCTTCAGTGCGGACGGCGATCACCAGGTTAAAATCTTCCACGAGGCGAAGGAAACGCTGCCTCAGGAAAGAAATAGTGTCGAAGCTGATAATCTCAATATTCGATTTGGCCCGCACGAGATGTTGCCCATGGTACGCAAGGAGAACGGAAAGGTCGTCGAGCGAGGCTTCTTCTTAACGCGTTTTAGCATGAGCCAGGTGCTGTCGAGTCATCCACTGCTCATCAATCCCGACGATCTAACGATTCGAGTGCTGGATCCCTCGTGGAGTGAATTCAGCGGAGGATGGGTGATCGACGGAGAACTTTATCGCGAGAGAATGATTGCCCGTCGAAATAAGGGGCAGGGGCTTTACCGGCGAGGCTTGGGAGACGAACAAAAGACCTTGGTCCTTTCTGAATATGAAGAAGGAAACTTCTGTTACGACGAGGGAACGAAGATACTTCATCTGGCCGGCAGAGAGTGGCGTCAAGCCGATTTAAGCACCGGCCAACTGACTTCGCTGGGGCCTGTTCCTTGGGAGTACCGAAATCGCTGGTCTTTTTCTGATCCGGGGCCACCGACACGAACCGAGGACGGAACTTATAGCCTGAGTCGATTGAATTACACCCGTAATTATGGGCTGATCGCGATGTGCTCGCCTAAGACGCGAGGGAAGAGACTGTGTCTTCAAGTGTTGTTCGATGGATCGGGCCAATCCTTTAAAGAGGTAGCCGGTATCCAGGAAGTGAACGAGAAGCGGCCTGATGCGCAGGATGAATTTCGTCCGCTGCCGATTACCGGGCGCGAAAAACTTGGGGGCCCAGGCGAGCGTATCGCCGACGTGGCCTATTCGCCGGATGGAAAGTACGTGGTGACCGTGGCCGAACAATCTAACCGGTCAGTGCGCGTGTGGCAGGCCGAAAGTGGTGCGATCATCGCGAGCCTGTTGGACGATCCGAAAGGGATGAACAGCGTTGCGTTCAGTCCCGCAGGCAAGTACTTCGCCACTGGCGGTAACGATGGTCGTGTCATTCTGTGGGACGCCAGGTCATTGCGTCCGCTTCAGCAATGGACCGATCTGAAGGGCGTGGTCACCGACCTGGTATTTTCAAACGATGCAACGCGTCTGGCCGCGACGAATAAAGACGCCGCGGCATGTGTTTGGGAACTTGAAAGCGGTAAGAAGGCATTCGATTTTTTGGGCTGCAGCAGTTCACGCGGTTTCGGGAAGCTTGCCTTTACGCCGGATGATGAAATGCTTTTGGCGATTCAAGCTCAAGCGAGTGTCCAGGCTTATGATGCCAAGCAAGGTACGGACCTGGGAATGATGGAAACATTTGAATGGGTCGCTGGCTTTCTGCCAGATGGATCACTGCTTGGGGTCGGCAAAGAGATCGACAACGACCTGGTTCGGCGTCAGCCGGATGGCACCACCCAAGTCGTGTGGCCGCGTTTCTCAGGCGGTCCGATTGCTATCAGCAAAAATGGCCGCTTCCTGGCGACTTTCTATCCGTCTGCCGTGGCCGATGAAAATCGCGATCTGTTCTTCGACCGCCTCGAAATATGGGACACCAGCGCGAAAAAGCTTGTCTATGCCGAAGAAGGTTTACGCGATCCCAGACTGGCCTTCTCGCCTGACGGTACGAAACTAATTGTGAGAGATCCGAAAGGGGTGGCCAAACAGATTGAGCTCGTTGCGGTGGCTAAAGGCAAAAAACAAAACGGAGAAATGCCTGCCGCTGGTGCCGGCGAATTGCTGACGCCGATGCGAACCTGGACCGATAAGTCAGGCCAATTTCACATCGACGCAGCATTGGTCAAGTGGGACGCGAAGTCGGCTGTTCTAAGAACTTCCGAGGGCAATCAGTTGACGATTCCCTTGTCGGTGCTATCGGAAGCCGACTTGCGTTTCCTCAAAGAGCTTGCCCAGCGCAACTAGCTGGGATCTTCCAGGATGCTCCACAGACGGTATCCTCCGCTGATGTTGCGGGCATTCATGCCATGTTGAAGCAGAAGACGCGTGGCCAGATAGCCGCGTTGGCCTACCTGGCAGTAGGTTGCTATGGATTTATCGGCCGGAACTTCCTGGATTCGATCACGTAGTTCTTCGATCGGAATGTTTACCGCTCCGGGGATGTGCCCTTTGGCATATTCGCCTGTGGTGCGGACATCCAGGATAAACAGACCTGCGGAAGATTCATCGGCGAGCGTGCTTGCATGGATAATCGGCTGGTCGCCGCGCAAAACTCCGGAAGCGATGAAGCCAGCCATGTTGACCGGATCCTTCGCGTGGCCATACTGCGGAGCGTAGCAAAGTTCCGCTTCTTCCAGATCGTACACGGTCATACCGGCTTGGATCGCCATCGCGATCACATCCATTCGCTTGTCCACGCCGCTAGTTCCGGCGGCTTGTGCCCCGAGGATCTTTCCGTCGTCCGGCGAGAACAACAGCTTCATCAGCATTTGCTTTGCGCCAGGGAAGTAGCCAGCGTGATCGGTTGGGTGGAGGTAAATTTTTTCGTACGAGATTCCCTTGGCACGCAGAACCTTTTCACTCATGCCGGTCATGGCCGCGGTCTGACCGAACATGCCAACGACCGCCGTTCCTTGCGTGCCGCGGTATTGCGAGTCGCGTTGGAAGATACGATCGGCGGCGATGCGACCTTGGCGATTCGCTGGGCCTGCCAACGGAATCTGGATGGGATCGCCGGTGATCGAACATTTTGTTTCCACGACATCCCCTACCGCGTAGATGTCGGGAATGTTGGTCTCCATTTGACTCGTGACACGAATCCCACCCCGTGGGCCGCACTCGATGCCAGCCTCTGCGGCCAGCTTGCTATCGGGACGAACGCCGATGCACAGGACGACAAAGTCGGCCGGGATGACGGAAGAGTCATTCATCGTGACGTTGATCTTGTCTTGATCAGACTCGAACTTCGCTGCGGAAGCCCCTAGCCGCAGGTCGATCCCTTCGGCGATGAGATGCCGTTGCAGCGGAAGAATCATTTCCTGATCCCAAGGGGGCAGAATTTGATTGGCTAGTTCGACAATGGTCGTCTTGATGCCACGACGAATGAGGTTTTCGGCGACTTCGATACCAATGAAACCGGCACCGACGATAACGGCCTGGGTGGCTCCATTGATGGCCAGATCCCGCATGCGATCGGCATCATTCAGGTCACGCAGGCTGACGATTCGCTCGTTGTCGATCCCTGGCAGCGGGGGACGGAAAGGGGAGGCACCGGTGGCGATGATTAGACTGTCATAGCTTTCGGTGTACTCTTTGCCCGATTCCAATTCCTTAACGGTAACGGCTTTCGCTTGCGGATCGATCTTGGTCACTTCGCTTCGGACGCGGACATCCAGTTTCAATCGTTCGCGGAGCAGTTGAATCGGCGCGACGAGCAGTTTGTCGCGCGATTCAATTTCGCCACCTACGTAATAGGGAAGACCACAATTGGCGAAGGACGGATGTGCACCCCGTTCGATAACAACGATCTCGGCTTCTTCGCTCAGACGTCGCGCACGAGCGGCTGCCGAAGCACCCCCGGCAACACCGCCAACGATGACGATCTTCATTTGGTGTTCCTCTTAAATATTTGTCGAGCCGACAAGCAGGTATTTTCTGTCGACCAATAGGTTGTTAATCGCCCAGCGGAATGTAGGTGTAGCCATCCGACTGCAAGTTGACGTTTGTCGTTAACGCCGATACGGCCGTATCGACAAAGACAGCTACGTCGTCGGGAGTCTTGCCTTTTCCATGAAGTGATTGACCACAAACGTACATCTGCACCCCAGCGTGGTGAAGATCCCGCAAGAGGGCGAGGTTCGGGTTTCCTTCGGTTTGGTAGGTACTTTTATAAGCATCGTCATTCAGCACGGCCAGAGTAGCGCCGCCATGAAAGACCAAAGCGATTTCGACCGTCGCAGACTCTTTACCCCCGCCGGCGTACAAGTTGACGAAGCGAGCAACCTTTTCAATGGCGGGATTTAATACGTTTGGTTCCGACGACTGCGTAACATCGACGGCAATTTTGGTGCCCGAGCGAGGCTGATGGGCTGCACCAGGCAGGCTAATGACGCCGCCGTGGTTTTTGATTTTGGGGAAACTTTTGACGCCTGGTTCTGCTGGCTTTTGACCTGGCACGGCGTGGTTCTTGGCGGCTTCGGCAAAGCCTCTGGCAACGAAACCGGAAACCACTTTGGCGTGGGCCTTGATGAGGGTCGCTACGTAAGGGTCGTCGGATGTTTCAGTGACTTTGACCCCTTTCGGCGTGTCCTCATGCTGCATCTTGATCTTCTTGGTGTGCTGGAAGATTTCGGCGAACAAAGGATCTCGCATGCGAATGGGGGAGGGCTTTTCGACACGCACCGTCATTTGTTCGACGTGAGTCTTGATGTGCGCCGCGACACTGGGATCGTCCGACTCGGTAAGAGTTTCCACACCGTTGTCGAGCTCTTTGACCGTACGCCGAATTTTCTCGTGGTTTTCCAGCAGGTAATGAAAGACCTCCATGTCGACCGCATGCTGATCATCGTGACCATGACCGGGACCTTGGCCACGACCCGGACCTTGGCCTTGACCCTGCCCCGGACCTGGGCCTTGGCCAGGACCCTGACCCTGACCTTGACCAGGGCCGCGTCCCATACGACCGCGACCAAATCCTTGGGCATCGACCGAGGCACACCAGACTGCGGAAAGTAATAGAACAAGAAGGAAGCGAGACAATATGCCGTTCATGGGAGGCGTCCTAAGTGTGGAGGGAGTGATCTGTGATGGTTGCGAAAAAGTTGGGAACCATGGAGGTTTCTAAACACGACCTTTCAACATGCCGTGCCAGTATAAAGCCGGCAGGCCGAATTTCTTCAGCAGGAACATGCTGAATCGCTCTTGGGCTTGATCGAAGGGAAACGTTTCGGCCGGGCGTCCTTCGTAGTTGAACTCGGCCAGGACCAGACTATCGTAACCTGTCACTACAGGGCACGACGTATATCCGTCGTACTGCGCGACCGGTGGACGATCGTGAATCACGGACAGCAGGTTGTCGACCAGCACTGGGGCCTGCTTGCGGATGGCTGCCCCAGTCTTGGAGGTCGGCAAGCTAGAGGCATCGCCGAGCGAGAAGACGTTGGAGAACCGGTTATGACGCAGGGTGTACTTGTCGACATCAACCCAGCCACCTTCGCCTGCCAATTCGCTATGGGCGACAAAGTCTGGTGCGCCCATCGGCGGTGTCACGTGAATCATGTCATACTTGATAACGATTTCTTCGTCGGTGTCCATGTGCCGATAGATGGCTTCCTTGCTTTCAGGCCGTAGCTCGGTCAGATTGTGACGGAAGCGGGTATCCACCCCTTTACGGGCAGCTACTTCCTCCAGCACCTCGCGGTATTCTTCCACGGCGAACAGTCGTGGTCCTGCCGAGGTGAATATCACGTTGACTTTGTCTCTGACGCCTGATCGACGGAAGTGATCCTCGGCCAGGTAGCAGATCTTCTGGGGGGCACCGCCACATTTGACGGCTCCGGCTGGCTGCGTGAAGAGGGCCGTCCCCTCTTTGAGTTCACGAATGAACTTCCAAGTGCTGGCAACCGTGTTGATTGAATAGTTGCTGCAAACTCCGTCCTTGCCGACCGATTCTTTGAGTCCTTTGACTTTATCCCAATTGACCTGGATACCTGGGGCGACAATCAAGTAATCATAGGTAAGTGTTTGGCCGTCGCGCGTGGTCAGTTGATTGTCGTTCGGCTGGAATGTCGCGACGGCATCCTTGATCCACTTCACCCCTCGTGGAATGACACTTGCTTCTTCCCGCCCGGATACTTCGGGGCGAAAGATGCCACCACCGACCAGGGTCCAAAGCGGCTGGTAGTAGTGCTTATCGGAAGGTTCGACGAGGGCGATATCGAGCGACGGATCGGCGTTTCGCAAACGTGCAGCCACCGTGATGCCTGCGGTTCCCCCGCCAACAATAACAATCTGATGATGGGTCATGACAGGTGCTCCTAATTCTTGACATCGGGGGAGGTGGAGGGATGGTTCTTATCGAGCAAATTGCCAAAGCACTTCCCGAATTGAACTGCAAAGGCCAATGCACGCTGCGTATTGGAATCGCGTGAGGCGCTGAGCAGTCCCATTAGCCCCATGCGTTCAGGCACCGGATGTTCGCAGCTTCCTTGGCGACAAGACGATAAGGCCGAGCCCATCAGGCTCACCGTTTCGACGGAATGCTGACTGAGGACATCCGACTTGAGTAAGTAACCCAGCCGGTCGAGTTCTTCACGTCGGATTTGGCCACCCAGGTAGAGTGCCGCACGAAGCCCGTTGCGGACACTCTGCTCCAGTTCGACGCCATCCGCTTTCAACTCGGCGGCCCATTCATCGAAGACATCGGTCGCTACGGCTATCAGGTTCGGCAAATCGTCCGACATCTCTGCTGCTTTCTCCAGTTGCGGAAGGTGATCGACCAACACGTTCAATGCCTGGAGGTTCTCGGGGTCGGTCGCCTTCTTGAAAAGCAGAAGCAATTGGGTAGCACGTTGCTCGAGGTCGATGTTTTGATCAGCGGCCTGGCGAGCGACGGCGTCGAACAAGTCCGTTGCGATGGCAACAAGATTGGGTACGTCTTGGGCCATCGCAAGCAGATTGTCCAGCACTTCTGCATGGTCTAGCAGGCGATGCAACATCTCTTGCGTGCGAGGGTCGTTCAACCGCTCTGCCAGAGATTGAGAACGTGCCTGGGTCGTCGTATTGATCATGGGTCACCTTACAATTCTAGGAGGAGTGATACGGGCCTTCCGCCAATCACTTGGATGCAACGGCCTCGGGGTGAACCACCGAGTAACCTTTGCCTGTCCAGGCCGTGTAGCCCCCCTCAAGGTTGATCACGTCCTTGCGACCGGCAGCCTGGAGCACGCTGACACCAACGGACGAGCGAGCACCGCTTCGGCAGTTGATCACCACTTTTTGACCCTGTGGGATCGTGTCGAGCGTTTCAGGCAACTTGCCAAGGAAGTGATGCTGGGCATGAGGGATATGGCCAGCGTTCCACTCTTGTTCACTTCGCACGTCGACCAGTGCGACCGATTGATCGGCCAGCAGTTCGGATAGCTCGGTTGCGGTGACCGTTTCGTAGCTTTCGGTCAGGACGTTTGCCTGGGCGAGTTCGTCTCGCTCGAAATAGCCACTGATGTCTTCGGCTCCGATACTGAAAAGAACGTGCAGGGCCTCTTCGATTTGCTCCGAGGAGCCAATCAAGCTGGTTGGACGATCGTAGTCGATCAGCCAACCTCCCCAGGTGCTCAGCATGCCGAAGGGGATGTTAATCGTTCCCGGGGCGTGTCCCTGGGCGAAGGTCTTCGAGGCGACCAGATCGACCACGGTGCCTTGCTCGATAGCTGCGGAAAGCTGGCTGGCCGAAAGTTTTTTGGTCGTTGCCTTTTCGCCAATCACCTTGGGGCCTTCCTTGTTGACTCGCTTCATCACGGCGAAGTACGGAGGCACTTCCGGTTGATCGGCCAGGATGTATTCAACGAACGCTTCTTCATCGTTGAACTGCAGGCCTGGGTTGAACCGCTTCTCGTAACCAACGGTCGACGATGGAACGGCACCGAGTCCCTTTCCACAGGCACTTCCGGCACCATGGGCTGGCCAAACTTGCAGGTACTCAGGCAGTTGCTTGAACTTCTCGAGCGAATGGAAAAGATCGACGGCACCTGCTCTCGCGGTGTTCATGATCTTGGCGGCCTGCTCCAACAGGTCGGGGCGACCGACCGCGTTCACAAACACGAAGTCGCCGGTGAAGATTCCCATCGGCTCTTGGGCTCCACCCCCTTGGTCAGTCAGCATAAAGGAAATGCTTTCTGGCGTATGGCCAGGTGTGTGCAGCACGTCGAAACGAATGTTTCCGATCATGAAGTGATCGCCATCGTGCAGCAACTGATGCGAGTATTGGTGAGCGTATTCGTACTTCCACTCCTTCGGACCTTCGTCCGAAACATAGAGCGTGGCACCCACGCGATCGGCTAGTTCGCGTGCACCGGAGACGTAGTCGGCGTGGATGTGGGTTTCGGCGACACCGGTGATCTTGACCCCTTCTCGCTGGGCGGCATCCAGGTACTTTTGGATGTCGCGGCCTGGGTCGACAATCACGGCCACTCCGCCGCGTTGGCATCCCACCATGTAAGAAGCATGAGCCAAGGACTTGTCGTAAAAGTATTTCAGTAACATGGTAAGGGTCCTTAATGTTATAGGAGTGTTGACTTGGCGATCACAAATATGGCGACCAGTGCGACCGCAATCGCAAAGATCTTTTGGAGCGTGGGGCCTTTCAGTTTTCGAGCGAGCAGGCTCCCAAGGGTCATGCCTGCGAACCCGCCGATCAAGAACTGAATGGTCAGACCCCAGTTGAAATCATTGCCACTAAAAAGGTGCGAAGTAAACCCGCTCAGGCTGATCAGCACGATGACAAACAGCGACGTAGCGATTGCGCTATGAATGGCCATGCCGCTGAAAAGCACCAGGGCTGGAACAATCACGAATCCACCTCCGACACCGAACATCCCCGATAGCAGGCCGGTGGCGATACCCACCAAAACCAGCAGCCGAGCACACTTGGAAGTGAGGATCAGTTTTCCGTCTTCATCTCGCTGACAACTGGCACGGTCGGAATCTCTTTCGCAGTTGGCCGTCGGTACGGCGACCGCCGGGTTCTTGGCTTTCTGCCACATGCGATAGGCGACCACGAACATCAGCAGTGCAAACAGGATGAGCAAAACGTTTCCGGGGACAAATTTGGAAAGGTAAGCTCCCACCGGCGCGCCCAACATGCCCGAGATCGCAAATAGCAGGCCCGTTCTCAGTTCGATTTCATTTCGCAGCAATCGAGGAAGTGCTCCGGAAATCGCCGTGCCGCCGACGGCAGCCAAAGAGATGCCTACAGCTTCTCGCGGCTCGACCCCCAATCCGAAGACGAGCAGAGGAACGGCGAACACGCCTCCTCCACCGCCGGTCAGCCCTAGGGCAAAACCGACTACTGCTCCGAACAGGACTGCGAGCACGATCGTCATGGCTACACCAATGTTCGCCTTTTGCAGAAGGGCTACGTGAACCAGGATACAATGGGTCGTAATGTCGCAATGCGACGAGGTAATAGCTTAAAAAAAGGTATGGGTATCATTCATTCTTTGTGCTGCCGGGAAGGAAGCGTCCTTCGATGCACGCCATCAATTGCTGAAGGTGAGGCTCGGCAACCTGGTAGTACACGAATCGTCCTTCTCGTTCGCTTTGCAAAAAGCCGCATCGCTGCAGCAGCCGCAAATGTTCGGACGTCACGTTGTCTGGCGTTTCGCAATCTTTGGCGATCTCGCCGACGGTGTAGCGCCCATGAAGCAGCAATTGGACAATTCTGAGTCGGACCGGGTGAGCCAGCGTGCGAAGGCATTCCGCCGCGTCGGTGAAGTGCTCTACGCTTCCCAAGGGCTTGCCGGATTGTTGATTCATCGGTTCCATTTCATTCCTCTCTTAATCTAATATATCGCCAGGTCGCGATATGTCAATATTAATTTCCGAGGTGATTAAGATGGGGGCAAAACCGAAGAAATGACGGTTGGGATGCTGATCGAGCTGGAGGGTATGCCAGGTCGAGTTTCAGCCTGAATAGCAGAGATTACTACGGGCCGCTAGCGTTACTTGGCAATCATGCCACCGGCGTGTCGACGAACTTGAGCTGGCTCTTCCGCCAGCTTGGGCTGGGCAAGGCCGTGGTTCTGCAGACAGGTAGCAAATAGTGGGTAGGTGGCATTCAGGATGGTACACAGATAAACGGACAGATCCTTCGGCGATATCACCGATGCCCCCATGTTGTAGTGCTGACGAAAAGCACTGGCAAAGGTCGAATCAGGATGGGCATGCATGAAGCGGAAAAGCTGCTCGGCCGACTGGGCGTTGAGCGACTCGAGTTGATAGGTGGTGCGGGCTTCATATTCCAGCTTCCACAATTTGTATTTCTGCTGGTCGGCCAGATTCAGCGAATAAGTCTTCCAGTTCGAGATAACACTTGTCTGGGGATCAATCTGGAATGTCTGGAAGCCGGGGTTGTTGCCAAAGATGGGACTGACCGCTGGGGCAATCTTGTGCAGCAGTACCGGCTTGCCGTCGAGCCGATCAATACGGAAGTCGTCCATGTGCGTGTGTCCAGTGAACGAGATGTGCAGGACATCGCGATACTCGTCAATCAGTTTCAGGTAACGCTGCATGAACTCAGGCTGCCACATCTCGGCTGCCAGGCTGTGGCCGCTATCCTTCTCTTCGATGTAGCTATCGAGTCCCGGTGGGACATGCATCAGAAACCAGACCCGCTTCTGCTGCTTGCGGGCCAGTTCCAACTCAGAAGTCAACCAATCCATAAGGGCATGCCCCGGCTTGGTGCCGGGATTATGACACTGGCAGCAGTTCTGATCTTTCGGATCGAAATAGGACGAGCAGTAGCTGCCGGACCAATAGACCGAGTTCAGCACGAGCAAACGATCGGCGGCCAGTCCAGGCAGTTCGGCGCGGTAAGCCCCTAGCGATCGGAACGATTGGCCAAACGCATCGGCATCGATCGTGCTGCCCAGCATCGGCTGCCAGTGGTCAGCGAATTGGTGAAGAAACATGCCATCGGGCTGGATCCAATAATCGCCGCAGAACGAGTCGTCGTTGCCGAGCGTTGCCAGAACAGGCACGTCAGGAAACTGTTTACGGATTTCGTTCGTGACGACTTCAATCGCTCTCATGGTGAACTGGCGATAGGCGGCGGGGTCGTCCGCAATCGACTTGCCGGCGACCTTTTCGTAGCGCTCTTGCCACTGGTGTGCGAGGAAGTCGCCAGGGTAAAGAATGAATAGCGGTTTAGGCGTATGCGCCTTCGCCGCGCTTATCGCCGAGACCATCAGTAGGTAGTTCGAGTCGTTGCCAGTGGCTCCCAGCGTTTGATTATAGGTTTTAAGAAGTTCCGGCCAACGACTGGCTGGGGCATCGGCAAGGACCTTGAATGTCGGTTGGGTGAGAGTCGTGAATGGATCAAAGTGAATATCGGAAATCACCAGGAACTCGGCCGCTTTCGCCACGGTGGCGAAGCATGCCACCCACCAGCAGACCAGTAGAAATACGAATCGACGGTTTTCGCTTCTCATGCGCTCGGCTTCGTCCATTACAAGTCTAAGAGATTCGCTCTTCGCCTGGGGCAAGATATCTCTCGCCTGGAGTAGAAGATACACTATAGAGACCACCTTCCTCCAATGGTCCTACCGATTTCAAAGCTTGTTATGCGCGTTTTCATTCTTTCGCTGGTTCTCTGCATCGATAGTTTGCTTCTGGGAACGACTCAGCTGGATGCCGCTGAGTGGCATGTCAATTCGCCTACGGGAAGCGACGCGAACGCTGGTTCGTTGGATGCCCCGCTACAGACATTGCAGGCCGCGATCAATAAGGCCGTGGAAGGAGACGTGATTCACCTGCATCCCCAAGGAGCCGTCTACCGGCAAGCGGGACATTTTCGGGCGAAGTCAGGCATTACGATAGAAGGAAACGGCGTTACGCTCGATGGGGCCGATCCGTTGCCCGATACCGGCTGGGAACTCGTCGAGGAGGGACTCTACCGCCGCAAGCTTCCGCGCACGCCGCTGGATCGTCACTTGTTGATCTTCGACGGACGGATGGAACGCATGGGGCGAACGCAAAGTTCCAACTCGCCCGAGTTCCCGCCGGTCGCTCAGTTGAAGGCCAATCAGTTCTGCTTCGAGAACATCGATGAAAAGACCGGCTGGCTGTACGTTCGGGGCGATGTATCGAAGCTTCAGTGGTCGACCCGTGTAAACGGAATCGCCACGAGTGGAGTTTGTGAACGACTGGTGATCCGTAATCTGCGTGCCCGCAACTTTTTGAACGACGGCTTCAACGTGCATGGAGACTGCCGACAACTGGTGTTTGAAACGATCGAGGGGTTCGATTGCTTCGACGAAGGATTCTCGGCTCATGAATCAGCAGAGTGCTCGATTGCTAGTGGCAAGTTTTATGGCAACGAGAACGGCATCGCCGATGTGAATCAGGCCGAGACCATTTATCGTAACTGCGAGTTCTACGGGAACGTGAACGTCGATGTGCTGCTGATTGGCAGAAAGCACAGCCTGGTTGATTGTCAGATCATCAACGGGACAACCGCATCGGCTCTGGTGGCTGGGCCCAGGGCAGGGGATGAGTCGTTTTCGCTGAACCTCGAGCGGGTATCGATCGAGACCAGGGACAAACAATTGCCAGCACGTGTGCGAATCGATGGGGGTGTCGTCACCATTCACGACTGCCGCTATGAGAATGTCGAATTCAACGCAGCCGGAGCCAAGGTTCAGGGTGATGTCCCCATGGCGAAAGCCCCCTAGATCAAAGTACGTCTGGGCAACGAGTTTTCTTGCAACCTGGGTGAAAAGCGGCTATTTTTTAGTCGAACCTACCCACAGTCTAGTCTCCCTCCCACCAAAGGAAGTTCCCTCATGAAACGTATGTTGTTGTCGATTGCTGCCTTGTTGTTGATTCAACAGGCCATCTTTGCCGAAGGCAAGCAGCTGAAGGATGTCCCGTATGGCGAACACCCTCGGCAAGTGCTCGACTTCTACCAGGCCGAATCCGATTCGCCGACGCCGGTTGTCTTCTACATTCACGGCGGTGGATGGCAAGGGGGCGACAAGAAGACCAATCCCAAGGCCTTTCTGGATAACGGTATCTCGGTGGTTGCTATCAATTACCGCTACGTGAAACAAGCCGTCGAAGAGGGTGTAACGCCTCCGGTCAAAGCCCCTCTGGAAGATGCCGCACGTGCTTTGCAATTTGTCCGCTCGAAAGCGGGAGAATGGAACCTCGACAAAGAACGAATCGGTGCTACCGGTGGTTCGGCTGGCGCATGTTCTTCGCTGTGGCTGGCCTTTCATGATGACATGGCCGATCCCAAGAGCGACGATCCGATTGCCCGCGAATCGACCCGCCTGTTCTGCGCTGCGGTCAATGGTGCCCAGGTTTCGCTCGATCCCAAGCAGCTACGCGAGTGGATGCCCAACTATCGCTACGGTGCCCACGCGTTTGGTCTGCCCAATCTGGACGTGGTGATGGAGAAACGCGAAGAAGTAATGCCGTGGATCAAGGAATACTCGCCATACTCGCTCGTCAGCAAAGACGATCCACCGATCGCCCTGTTCTACGGTGGCGAAGTTCCTAAACTGGGTTCCTCCCCCAAAGATCCAACCCACTCCGGTGTGATGGGTTTGACCTTGGCTGAAAAGCTGAAAGAGGTGGGCGTCGATGTCTACTTGAAGGTCCCAGGCGTGGAGAAGCCTGAGTATAACAGCTCGACGGAATACCTGATCGCGAAGCTAAAGAAGTAGTTTTCGCTTGACTGATAATCAAAACAAGAAAAGCCTCGCACATGCTGCGAGGCTTTTTTCATGTAAGTGGAGAAGAACGATGGGCTAATCACGTTCCGGCCACAGGGTTTCTTCCTCGGGAAGCGTCACGATCGGCCAGCCGCTAGGGAAGATGCGAACGATTCGTCCGGGCCGGTAGCCTTCCAAGAGCAGCGAAGGCTGAACGCGTACCTGAATGCCGCTACTGCCGGGCCGCTTCTCGACCTGCTCGACCGAAAGAATCGGTCCCCCTTTTTTGTCGTTCACCTGGTCGTAGATTTGCAGCGTTGGTTCCGATACGCATACCTGGGCAGTCGTGTTTGGCTTAAAGTCTTCCAGGAGCGTCGGATCGATCCCGCCAAAGAACGTTACGGTCAAGATGCGGTTCTGGTTGTCGACGGCATCGATGATACCTGCGATTCCGCGGTCTTTCTGGTGCAGCAGGTGCTGGGCACGCTGCTGGGCAGTAGCGATCTGGCGGCTCTCTTCGTCGAGCCACAATTCAGTACAACGGCCAACGCCGTAAAGCGTTGCCCAGGTCAAGTTGAACAAAACGTTCTGTCCTGGCTGGATGTCTTCGAGGGTGGCGAATTGCTTGCCGAGGTACACCCGCGTGGCTGGCGTCAGATCAACTTCAATGGCAGTGGGTTTTTCCTCCCCTTCGGCCTGGCTGACCAGATACAGCTTCATCTCTTTGAGGTCAACGCGGTCGACCTGCCACAGCTGATTCTTTTGTTGGTAGTAGGTGAAGTCATCGACCAGGCGAAATGCCTTGGTGAAGTCGGACTCGATGCTCTTGCGGTTGTAGAAGAGAGACTTCGTCTCTTCCCCTTCGTCCTTGATGTACCACAAACCGTGAAGATGCGTGCCGATGGGGATATCCTTCAAGGCCGCTGGTGCACCGTGATACGCGAGCGATCCGTATGGCAGCAGGCGAAAGTCAACCGGCAGGTCCCAGTGGCTGCGGCGCTGCTTGTCGGTGCGCGAGACGCGGATCATTCCTTTGCGGTGGATATGATCTTTGCTGACCAGTTCGCCGGTGTAGTAATGGGCCGATCCCTCAGGAGGGAACTGACCTGGTACGGTTTGATACCACGGAAGTTTCTCGTCTTCGCTGGCGTCGGTACGGAACGTTTCTTCCGCCGCGATGGGCGCTGCGAAACACGTCGCAAGAAGCAGTAGCCAGGTGAAATGAATTCGCACCGCTTGTTACCCCAATAGTTCTGTCATCACACGGTGGCTGTCGCCGAACTGGTCGACCTTGACGTCCATTCGCTGCATCATCGTCAGCAGCAGGTTGCTCAAGTGGGCGTCGCTATCGACGGGACGCGAGCAGACGTGATAGTGCTTCTGTGCTTCGGTCATGTTGTACTGGCCGAGAGTCGGCAAGTTGAAGTCGACATGGGTACCGTGCTTAAAGCCCATCGACGCACCGCCAGCGAGCACCATCGGCAGGTTCGCATTGCCATGGCTATGACCATAGGCCATGCCACTACCCAGCAGGACCATCGTCCGGTCGAGCAGCGTCTCGTTGTCTTCCTGGTACGACTTCAGACGGTTCAGGAAGTACGAGAACTGCTGAACCAGGAAGGTATCGGTTTCGGTGAGGCGACGCAGTTGTTCTGGATCGCCATTGTGGTGCGAGAGTTCGTGCCGTGACTGGGCGACCCCGATTTCAGGAATCGCCAGGCCGTTGCTTTCACTACCGCTCATGCAGGTAATGACGCGAGTCATGTCGGTGCGTAGTGCGAGCACCATCAAGTCGTAGATCGTCCGGTACAGATCGCCGGCTTCCGTGTTGGGGATGTCGCGAGTCAGCTTGGCCTTGGTTTCGGCGGCGACCTCTGGCTTGGGAACTTCCAGCCAGTCGTAGCTGCGCTGGGTGCGAAGTTCGACGTCGCGAACCGCGTGAAGGTACTCGTCGAGCTTGTTACGATCTTCCGTTCCAATCTTGCCGCGGAAATCGTTGGCATCTTCCAGGATGGCATCGAGCACACTGCCGCGGCGATTGAGTTTTGCCTTGGCGACTTCCAGTCCACCCTTTTCGACGCCAAAGAGACGATCGAAGATCGCTTTTGGGCGACGTTCGGCTGGCAGCGGAATGCCATCCTTCGACCAGGCTAACGTGCCGCCGGTGATTGCCAGTTCGAGCGAAGGGAATCGCGTATGCTGCGAAGTCACGTCGGCCATCATCTGGTCGGCCGAGACGCTATTGCGGAAGGCACCCCCTTCTTGGCTGATCTTGGCGGAAGTGAGCCAGATCTTGTCGCACTCGTGAGCCTGGCCGATCCCGTTGGGATGATAGAGACCGCTGATGGGTGTGATCTGCTGACGATGCTCCTCGAGCGATTTCATCGGCCCGCTTAGCTCGTAATCTGCTCCGGCTTTCTGAATTTGCCAGGTGAGCGTGTTGACGCCGTTGGGTACGTAAATGAAGACGGCGCGTTTCGGTTTGCCTTGTCCCTGCTCGGCAGCGACCTTCTCGTCGGCCATCAGGCGACCAGGATCCATGCATTGCAGAAGGGGTAACGCCATACTGGCACCCATGCCACGGAGCACGTGTCGGCGGTTGATCATCCATCGTCGTGAGTTGAAGTTGGCCATGGGTTATCGTCTTTGAAAGAGGTCAGACAAAACAAACGTTTCCACTAAGTCGCGCACGCGGTACTCGTCGGCACGGCTTTGGACCGCGATGGCTTCGAGATCTTCCCGATCGTCGATGGTCATCGTGCGGCGGAGGGAATACGTAGCAAGCTTTTTGATGAACGTGTGGTTGAAGTCGTCGACATTGGCCAGCAGCAGTTGGCGGAACTGTTGGGGGCCAGCGAACTCGCGGCCATCTGGTAGCACACCGCTGGGATCGACTTTCGGATTGGCACCGGTGCCGGAGGGAACCACTTCTTCGGTTCGCCACTGGCCGATTGCGTTGAAGTTGTCGAAGGCCAGACCGAGTGGATCGATCTTACGATGACAGGCCGCACAGTTAGGATCGTGCTTGTGGGCCTCCAACTTCATACGGATGGTCGCCTTGGGGGAATCGACCGGGTTGGGTTCGATCGGATCGACATTGGCCGGTGGTGGAGGAGGGGACTTGCCGAAGATCGATTCCATCACCCACACGCCACGATGAACCGGGCGGTGACGTGTTCCGTCGGATGTCAGCGAAAGAATCGCGGCCTGAGTCAGCAGACCACCGCGGTGATCTGCTTCAGCCAGAGGCACACGCTGAAATTTATCCTGATCGATCCCGTCCATGTTGTAGTGCATCGCCAAACGCGGATTCACCATAGTCCAGTCGGAATCGAGGAATTCGCGCAGGCTCAGGTTCTGATCCAGCACTTCCTGAAAGAAGGCTGTCGTCTCGCCACGCATGCTGCGTTCGAGATGCGGATCGTACTCGGGATAAAGATTTTGATCAGGCGGGAACATCCCCAGCTTATGCATCTGCAGCCACTGCCGAGGGAACTCGACACTGAACTTGGCTGCACGCGGATCGGCCAACATGCGATCCAACTGCTGCTTCAGAATCGCTTTGTCTTGAAGCTTGCCTTCGTGAGCCAACGCGATGAGTTCTTCATCCGGCATGGTGCTCCACAGCATGTACGACAGGCGATTGGCGATCTCGAAATCGTTCAGGCTATCGGTTGGCTGCGCGGAGTCTCCTTCCACCAGGAACAGGAAGTCCTTGGAGCACATCACCGCCAGCATGGCCGTTTTTACGGCTGCTTTCGCGCTGGCACCAGATTCGATCTGCTGGGAGGCGATAGCAACGTAGCGATGTGTTTCCCTCTCTGAGACGGGGCGACGGAAGGCATCTTCGCAGAATCGCGTCAGGCACTGGCGAACCTGGTCCAGGTTCCCTTCTTCGGTAGGCATATACCGGGCCCGCTTGGCTTGGACCTCGTCGGTGATGATCGGGCCTTCCCATTCGATCCAGTCGATGATCAAGAACGGATAGAGAGGTACGCCTTCTTCGTCGGTCAGTTTGATCTGCCAGGGAATACGACCTTGCTTGAGACTGAAAAAGGGAATCGCGCCCGAGCGGCCCGATCGCGGCAGGTTGGATGGTCCAGGGACATCGTTGGTCACGTCGAACGTGGTTGTGCCGGGCGGTAGATGGCAGGTGAACTCGACGATCGTTGGTTTATCTTCCGGGGCGAGGATGTCTTGCTCGAACAACAGGCGGTCGATCTTTTCCGCATAGAAGGTCAGGTGAGGGGCTCGGCCGCCAGGCGGTTTCATACCGCTGACCTGAATACGGACTTTGAAGTAGCCGCCATTCTTTACCATATCGTTGCCGGGACCAGGGCGGCCACCTCGCAGTTGATGGCCTGGCCACATGTCGACACGGACTTTATCCGCTAGTCCTTGTTCTTCCAGTTGTTGCCGCTGCTCGCTGCTGGGGCCTCCCTGCAGGTCGAGGGCGACCTTACGGACGACCGACTTTTCGATTGGCTTATCGGGGTAGGCCTCGTCCAGAATGGCTTCCGCGGCAGCGTAGTACTTTTCAACATGAGAAGCGGAAAGAGAGAGCACCGAACCGATGCGATCGAAGCCGTGATACTCGGCATCTTCGTTCAGCCCGCCCGGATCGGCGACACCGAAACGCACACCGAGCAGGTCCTCGACCGTGTTGGCATATTCAACGCGGGTCAAGCGATGGAACGAAACAGGCTGTCGCTTGGCCATGCGAGCCGAGCGGCCTTCTTCGATACGGGCCGCCAGCCATTCGACGACCACGGCTCCTTGTTCGGCCGTGGGGCGATTCGGTTCGTCTTCAGGGGGCATCTCGCCGTTGTTGATCTTCTCGATCACTTCCAGCCAGCGATTGACCGAATTGGCGGCACCGACATCTTCCGACAGGGTATCAACGCGAAAGTCCCCTTCTTGCGATTCAGGTCCATGGCAATGCACGCAATGCTTTTGCATGAATGGACCGATCTCTTCCGAAAACGGCCGATGGGCAGGCTCAGCAACAACGAGCGTAGGTAACCACAAACCAATAATCAAAGTCCAGGCTGTGGTATGAGCTAGCTGTCGAATCATTATCACTCGGCAGATGAGGTCAGAAGGAAGGACAAGCGGCAGGGGCCTACTATGGGTGGGATGCTTTATGTTAGATCGGATCTGATGGATAGGTCAATCGAAAAAGATGCCTTCAAGCGGTTTTTGCCTATACGGTCTACACTTATGCGCAGCAGCGGAAATTTGACGCGGTCGTGCGGAATGGTCAGAATATGGCTCACCTACTTTGAACATGCTTTCGAGCGTGTCCTTCCCCTGGAATTCCTCTTCTAAAACTCACACGGAGCTTGCCATGACGTTGGTCAATCGTCGAACCTTCCTGCAATCGACCGCCGCAGGAGCGGGACTCATTCTTACCGGAACTGCCGCATCTGGGGCCGTACAAGGTGCCAATGATCGCGTGCGTATCGCGGTCGCCGGGCTGAATGGTCGTGGTAAGAGTCACATCGATGGCTGGTTCGGCCAAGACAATGTCGAAATCGCCTACCTCATCGATCCCGATGAAAAGGTTTTGGCCAAAACCGTGAAGGCCGTTCAGGAGCGAGCCAACGGCAAGTTTAAAGTGAAAGGGGTTCGCGACGTTCGGGAAGCACTCGACGATCCGAATCTTGATGCCATTTCGGTAGCAACGCCGAATCATTGGCACTCGCTCATCACGATCTGGGCGGCCCAGGCTGGCAAGCATGTTTATGTTGAAAAGCCAATGAGCCACGACGTGGTCGAAGGTCGTGTCGCTGTCGAAGCCCAGAAGAAATATGGTGTCGTTATTCAGCACGGCACGCAGCGTCGTAGCGACGCGGGTATCGCCGGTCTGCACGAGGCCATCCAGGCCGGTAAGTGGGGCAAGCTGAAGGTCTCGTACGGTTACTGTTGCAAGCCGCGCGGTGGCATTGGATTCGACAAAGTATCGTCTCCACCAGAAAACCTGGATTGGAACCTGTGGCGCGGACCCGCTGTGATTGACGAGTTCCATGCCAACTACCACCCTTACGACTGGCACTGGTTCTGGAAGACCGGCAACGGCGACCTGAACAATCAGGGAACGCATCAACTGGACGTGGCTCGTTGGGCGATCGATAAAGATCAAACGCATCCCGTTCGTGCGATGGCGCTGGGGGGCCGGTTCCAGTGGGGCGACCAAGGCGAAACCCCCAATACGATGTTCGCCATGGCCGAGTATCCCAACGGCCAGTACGTCTTCTTCAACGTTCGCAACGTGAACTACAAGGGATACGAACACCAGGTCGAGAACGAATACTACTTTGAAGACGGCGGACGGATCGTACGTGGCATGTATTATCCCAAGGGAAGTGACAAGGGGGAAAAGGTCAAGGTCGATCGCGGAGACGTGACCCCAGGCGGCAACTGGGGAAGCTTCATCACAGCCGTTCGTGCCAACGACCCGAGCATGGCCAACGGCAACGTGCACGATGCCCACTATGCGTGTGTGCTGGGGCACTTGATGAATAACTCGTATCGCCTGGGCGAACAGGTTCCGTTCAACGCCAAGGCAGGTAAGTTCGGTGACAACAAAGACGCTGCCGAACACTTCGGTCGACTGCACGACATCATGGAGAAAGGTGTCGGCGTCAAAGATAGCGAGAAGTACACCGTTGGTCCGATGCTGACCTTCGATCCTGGAACCGAACAGCACACCGGCGACCATGCCGAAGCAGCAAACACGCTGCTTAAGGATCCAAATCGCAAGGGGTTTGAGATCCCCGATGCCGCGAAAGTATAAGTCGGTTGAGATTTCACGACAATTTAAAGAACGCGAAACGCCGAAGGTTTACTTCGGCGTTTCTTCTTGTATGCTGCGGTCTTTCCCCACCTCCAGAGGCCTCTTCATGAATCGCTACCCCGCTCGCCTGATCTGTTTCGTTTTGACGCTCTTGTGTCTCTTTCCGTGCTTGCTTTCGGCCGACGACATACCAGGCGTTGACGTGCTTATCGCGGACTTCGAGGGGGACTCGTACGGCGACTGGAAAGCGGAAGGTGAGGCATTCGGCACGCGGCCAGCCGCCGGGGCGCTCGGTGGTCAGATGGATGTCAGTGGCTACCAAGGAAAGCAACTCGTCAACACGTTTCTTGGTGGTGATCGCAGTACCGGCACGCTGACCTCGCCAACGATCGAAATCAAGCAGCCGTACTTCCACTTTCTCATCGGTGGCGGAGGGTACGAAGGTGAGACATGCATGAACCTTCTGGTCGATGGGGAAGTCGTGCGTACGGCGACCGGCCCCAACCGCAAGTCAGGTGGTAGCGAGCAACTGACACGAGTGTTTTGGGAAGTGCAGGATCTGGTCGGCAAGCAAGGCATCTTACAGATCGTCGATCAGCGTACCGGCGGCTGGGGACACATCAATGTCGACGATATCCATGTCAGCAGTCAAAGCCAGGGCATCCCGGCCAGTGAGCTTTCGAAGGGGCCGAATCTCCAGACGTTTCCGTCCTATGAAGAAGTGGGCTACGATCAGACCTATCGACCGCAGTTTCATTTCACCTCGCTGAAGCATTGGCTCAACGATCCTAATGGAATGGTGTTTCTGGATGGCGAGTATCATCTGTTCTTTCAGCATAACCCGGTCTTGAATGCCTGGGGGAATATGACCTGGGGGCACGCCGTCAGTAAAGACATGGTGCACTGGAAACAACTGCCACACGCGATTCTTCCGTATGGAGAAGGAACGATCTTTTCCGGCACGGCTGTGGTCGATCACAACAATAGCCTGGGTGTACAACAAGGGGACACCAAGACGCTGGCGGCCGCGTTCACGTTTGCCCGGCATCCGTTTTACCAGGCACTCGCCTACAGCACCGATCGCGGTCGGACGTTTCAGCTTTGGAACGATGGCAAGCCGATCGTGGCAAACCAAGGATACGACGCCGGTGAACGAGACCCAAAGATTTTCTGGCACGAGGCGACAAAGAAGTGGGTGATGGTGCTGTGGGTCAAGCAGGCAAAGCCAGGGCGGGTTCTCTTTTTCAATTCCGACGACCTGAAGACATGGAAGGAAGTCAGTCAATTCGATCGCGACTGGGTCTTTGAATGCATGGACCTGGTGCAACTGCCGGTCGATGGTGATCCCAACAATAAGAAATGGGTTCTGTACGATGCGAGCTTCGAATACGAAGTCGGCGAATTCGACGGCAAGGAGCTTACGACAGACAAGGTGGTTCATCGCGGCGACTATGGCCCGAACTTCTATGCCGCCCAGACCTTCAACAACAGCCCCGACAACCGGACGGTGATCATCGGTTGGATGCGGGGAGAGAACACACCGTTTCGCCGCGCGGACATGCCGTTTCATCAGCAGATGAGTGTTCCCCAGACCATGCAGTTGCGGACGACGCCAGGCGGGATGGAACTGTTCCGTTGGCCGGTTGTTGAAATTGAAAGCTTGTACGAAGAAGGCATCAAGCTTGCGAAGACGGACATTACGACAGCTAGTGAAAAGCTCAGTGATTTCAGGGCCGAGCTCATCGACTTCAGCGTAGCCTTTGAAGCCAGCGCCGATACCGAGTTGCGAATAGATCTGCGTGGTCAAACGATCACGTATTCAGAGGGTGCTATCCACTACCAGAACCACCAGGTACCAGCACCCACGGTCGATGGCGTGGTGAAGCTACGCGTGCTGGTCGATCGGGCGTCTCTGGAACTCTTTACCAACGAAGGGCAGTATGTGGCTACGTTCAATGCGGACATCGATCCCCAAAATACGACGGTAGCCCTAAAATCCTCGGGCAAGGTAACCGTTCGCTCGCTTGAGGTGCATCGCTTGAAATCATCCTGGTAGCATCGATTCCATCGCGGAAAAATTCTCGCACAAAATCGTTGACCTTTAAAAGTGTTGATCGTACACTAAGGGTGTCGGGCAGCTTTAAGTCTGGCACTTCTTTTCTTTGAAGGAACTACATCATGTTGGGGATCAGCTACATCAAGGCCCCGCCGTCGACGCATGTCATGCTCTTTCGTGGTGGGAAGCCGGTGTGTGAAGGGGCTGGGCTATCGTTTTTCTACTTTTCACCCAATGCCACGCTGGTGCAGATTCCGCTGGCAAGTACCGACGTGCCGTTCGTGTTCAACGAAGTGACGTCCGACTTTCAGGATGCGACCATTCAGGGAGAGTTAACGCTCCGGGTCAACAGCCCGGGAAAGTTGGCCTCAATCCTCGATTTCAGCACCGATGCTTGGGGAAGGTATCGCTCGGAAGATCCCTCGAAGCTGAACGATCGACTCATTCACACAACGCAGACGTTAGCTCGGGCGTTTACGCTCAAGAAGACCCTTCGCCAGTTGCTGACCAGCAGTGATGAACTGGTCGAGCAGGTCTTCGCTCAACTGGCCGATTCCCCGGCCGTTGCCATGCTGGGGGTCGAGGTGATCAATCTTTCGGTATTGTCGATCAAAGCAACGCCTGAGATGGCCAAAGCACTTCAAGCCGAGGCGCGAGAAAAGCTGCTTTTGGAAGCGGATGAAGCGATCTATGCTCGTCGCAATACGGCCGTTGAACTGGAACGCCAGATCAAGGAGAACGAACTGAACACCGAGATCGCCGTGCAGCAGAAGCAGCGGCAAGTTCGGGAAACGAAACTGGCCGCCGACATCGCGATCGAGCAGGAACGGGCCACGTTGGTCGATCGTGCGATCGAGAATCAGCGGAAAGAGTCGCAGGCCAAAGCCGATGCCCTCAAAGCGATTCTCGAGCCGATCAAAGACATCGACTGGCGAACCTTGCTGGCCGCTTCGCCTGGCGGGATCGATGCGAACCAAATGATTGCGTTGGCGTTTCGCGACCTGGCCGACAATGCCGAAAAGGTCGGCAATTTGAACATCTCGCCGGAACTGCTCGCAACGCTGCTCGGGGATTCGGGAAGTAACGGTGACCGCCCTAGACAACAGCGACGTCGCAACGCGTAGGAGGGCATCTGATGGGACTCGGTTCAAATTGGATCGTGCTGGTCACACGCAATACGCGAATGGAAGGCCTCAAGAAGCGGTGGGGAACCGTCAATCAGGCCGACTTTCTGTTGGACGCGGCAGTCGATCATGAAGTCGAGCGGCGGCGAAAGTCTCGGGCCAAGAAAGGGTTGTCGATCAATGACGCAGATTTGGATGCCATGGTCGTTTCAGCCAGTGCCTTGACAGACCGCGGCGCTTACGAAGAAGAGGACCAACGCTACCAGACCGCGGTCCGTAGTGTCATGCGGGACCTTTCAGGACTCGGTTTCCCAGTTCGAGAGATCGATCGCTCGTACCTGGCGAACTTCGACTTCGGCCGCTGCATGGCGGTGGTGGTGCTGGGGCAAGATGGTTTGGTGGCCAACGCGGCCAAGTACGTGGGAGACTTACCGGTTATTGGGGTGAACCCCGATCCCGATCAATACGACGGCGTGTTATTGCCGTTTCAGATTGGTGAAGCCAGGGCAGCGGTGCAGCGGGTGCTGAAGCAGCGGCACCGAGTCGATAAGGTCACCTTGGCCGAGGTCAACACGATTAGCGGACAGCAGATGCTGGCCTTCAACGACTTCTTTATTGGTTGCAAGTCGCATGCTTCGGCCCGGTATACGCTTGATATCCAGCATTCTCGCGAAGCCCAGTCTTCCAGCGGCGTGTTGATTTCGACCGGGGCCGGGGCGACCGGTTGGATGTCGTCGATCTTCAACATGGCCGCTGGCGTGAGCCGGTTTGCTGGTGGCAGCGAGATTCGGCCTCTCACCATCGACCGGAAAGATCGCCAGCTGATGTGGGCTGTACGCGAGCCGTTTGTCAGTCGCCATTCCAGTGCCGAGCACGTTATGGGAATCCTTAACGACGAAGACGAACTGGTCATCGGATCTCAGATGCCGACTGAAGGAGTGATCTTCTCCGATGGGATCGAAGACGATTACATCGAATTCAATAGCGGTAACATTGCGACGTTCACCGTGTCTCCGCAGCAAGCACGACTGGTGGTGGGTTAAACAAAAAAAGAGCCTGCCGTGTTAGGCACACGACAGGCTCTGGATTGGTTTGCGAAGAGTAATCGCTTCGATTACTTGTCTTGGAAGAGCTTGTTCTTCGCGTCCCCGCCTGACAAAACGAAGGCAGCCAGATCATAGATCTCTTCTTCGGTCAGCCAGTTCAGCATCCCGCCTGGCATGATGGTCGTAGCGGTATTGGAACGCTCTTCGATGTCATCCTTCAAAATCGTGACCGGCTTGTCAGGATGCTCGGGATCAGTGATCAACACCAGTTGATCCGGCCGATCCGCAATTGTCATCCCGGAAATTACCTTGCCATCGATCGTCAGGATCGTTTGCATTCGGTATTTCTCGTCGATGTTCTTGGCAGGATCAGCGATTGATTCCAGGATGTGCTCGGCGGTGGCCTTCTTTTCACCCAGACGGGTAAGGTCGGGACCGAAGTTGCCTCCCTTTTCATTAATCTGGTGACATTGGGCACAGCCAAGACGGTTGAAGTAAACCTGACCGACGACGAAGTTTCGCTTGCTGGCAGCAACCTTCTTCGGATCGAGGTCTTCGTACTTCCATTGTTTGACGAACTTAGGAACCCAACTGTCCCCAGTGGCTTCGATCGGCTTGCGCCCATCTTCTAGCGGGAACTTGGCCATCAGGTCGTTGACGTGCCAGAAGGTGGCGTCGCCGCGGTCGATAGCTCGGATCTTGGCAACCTGCGATGCCGTAATCGGCTTGGCACGGTTCGACCACGAGTTACGAACGTAGGTCAGCACCGCCGCAACTTCCTCGTCGTTCAACAACTGACGGAAGCCGGTCATCGGCGGTAGTGGAGGACTGCTATAAGTCTTCCCCTTTACCTCGATAGTGCCGTGCATCCCGTCCAGAACCATTGAAATCAAACGATCTTCCGACCCGGTCGCCCAAAGGGTGCCATCGATCGGTGGATAGAGATTCGGCATGCCTTGGCCGTGTGGCTGGTGGCAAGTCGCACAGTGACTTTCGCGGAGGAAGATTTCTTTGCCCATCGCCATGACTTTCGGATCGGCGGCAACGGGAATGCTCTTACGCAGGTCCACGAGCTTGCGATTGAGCGAGCCACTGTCTTTAGCCGTGCTCTTGGCCACCAGAGCTTCCCCAAGATCAAGTACCTTGGCGTACTGCTTCGATTGACGCTCGACCGGAGTCGCCTCGTTGGCTTGCGTCAAAAGAGTCGCCAGAATAGTCGCTTGAGCTTCAGGCGATAGTTTCTCGGCGACAGCACCAGGCGGCAGGCTGGTCAACGCATTGAGACCGGCCGTCGATAGATCTTCCGATTGCGTTAGCTTCGCGAAGTCGGCAATCTTTTCATCCTGGTGACCTGGCCAGGCCGTAACGGCAGCAATCGCAACCGCTCGCAAATCGGCTTGTCCGGCCGAACGCAGAGCGGAGGTTGGAATGGCCTGCTTCTTGATGCCAGGACCTTCCCACATCACGCGAAGGCCGTCACCGCCACCGTTGTCGAAGTAGGTCACGACGATCTCGTGAGGGCCAGCGGTCAGGGTAGCGTTGCCGCCCCGTTCGACCATGCCGTGCAGCCCGTCGTTATTGATCAGAAGGCTTCCGTTGAGGTACACACGGGAACCATCGTCAGAGGCGATGTAAAACTTATAGTCGCCAGCGACAGGTGCGATGATCGAAGCCGTTTGCTTGGTGGCAAACGTATCTTGTCGCCCCTTGGGAACGTACTTGTTGAAGTTATCCATCCGGCCAGAGAACTTCGGTTTGCTCGCGTTGAGCGTTTCGATCGCCACGTCTTTGGCGGGGTTGGGTTCGTAGTAATCGAACGCAACCGCGGGCCCATCGCCGGCGATGGAACCACTTTCCGGTCGCAAGGAAGCCGGCAACTCAAACATGAGAGGGCGGATCTTGGCGTACAGCGGGGCAGCTTCAGCCGACTTACTGATCGAGCGAGCACTTTGCAGCAGATCAGCCATCAAGGCTGGGGACTGCGAGGCATGTGCCCAGGCAGCTTCGGCCCCGCCGCTTTGAATCCAGCTGGTATAAACGGCACGACGCACGACCGCTGACTGGGTCGTCGAGGCCAGCTTCTCCAGCAGGTCTTGCGATTTGGCGAGATCGGCCTGGCTCGCTTTCGGAAGCATGTTCGCCAGATCGTTCAAGCTCGGCAGGTTCTTGCTTTCCGCAGTCGAAACCCATGCAATCAGTTCGCCCATCGGGGAACGATTGTTCTTAGTAGCCAGAACGGAAATGGCTTCCTCGCGATACTTAGGCTGGATACCACCACGGCTAAGAATCGCCGCGTAAACTTCGTCGGTACGATCCAGCTTCAGCAGGAGATCGGAACTGGCCTTCTCTAAGGCATAGGTTGTTGCCGCAGGCGAGAGCTTGCGACCCGAACGAATCGACTCGGCGATCATCTGATCGACGTCGATCTGGCTTTGGGCATATTGCAGCAGACGCGTCAGTTCCGGATCCATCTCTTGCGAGGCAGCCAGGAAGACGGTTTCGGCAGCGGCAGGGCCTGTGAACTCGACAGCCGACTTGATGGCCTCGGCACGAACCAGCGGCGAAGGATCGCTCGCGGCAGCCACAAGCGTTGGCTCCCAGCCATCAACCGAATCGGCCCAATGGCCAAGCGTACGGATGGCAGCCGCACGAACACGAGGTTCGCCAGCCTGGAAGACAGTTTTGACCAGGTCGATACTTGGCATGCGGTGTTCTTCGAGCACCCACAAGCACTCAAGCATTGCCTGGGCGTCGGCTGGGTTGTTGATATCTTTGGCAGCAACGAACTTTTCGATCGCGGCCTGAACTTCTTCAGAATCGCGACCGCTTAGTTCAATACGTGCACGGTAACGAGTCGCGTTCTCCTTCGCATAGAAGGCGGACAGGACTTCAACGAGCGGCTTGTCCTTCAGGCGAACTGGTTCGATCAGTGGGCGGTTCTTCGCGGTGACGCGGAAGATACGTCCGTGCTGATGATCGCGGTTGGGGTCACGCATGTTGTGCTGCATATGACCGATCAAGGCATTGGCCCAGTCGGCAACGTACAACGCACCGTCGGCACCGATCTCCACGTCGCTCGGACGAAAGTTGGGGTCGGAGGACACAAGGATCGGATCGACTTCGGTCGCACGGATGTCGGAACCGTTGTACTGGATCTCGTGATTCAAGACGCCCAGAAAACCGATGCAGTTGCAAATCAGGAAGTTGCCCTGCATCTCTTCTGGGAAGTGGCTGCTGGCCAATAGGCCTGTGGCGGCAACGGGACGAACGCGTTTGTCGAACCATTGCTTGTTGCCGACACCTTTGCCGATATCGACATACGAGCCGGTACCGGACGTACCATCATTAGCGAACTGGTAACCCCATTGATCGAAGACATCGCCGTGTGGATTCGGGCCGATGGGGTAATGGAATTCCATCTCGAACGTTCGCGGATTGAAACGATGCACGCCAGTTTGTGTGGAGCGATACGTCTTGGTTGGCGTCTCCATGGTGGCCACGTTGAAGACACCACGCGACCAGTAAATCCAGCCATCCGGGCCGAGCACCATGGCGTTGGCCGAGTGGTGCGAGTCGGCACTGGACAGACCTTGCAGGAGGCGGATTTTTACGTCGGCTTTCAAGTCGCCGTCGGTATCTTTCAGGAACCACAATTCTGGCAGCGAAGCGACAATCATACCGCCGCCCCAGAATTCGAAACCGGTGACGCTGTTCAATTCGTCAGCGAAGATCACGCAGCGGTCGGCCACGCCGTCGCCGTTGTCGTCCGGCAGACAGACAATGCGATCCAGACGCGGTTCGGTGGGGTTCCAGTGAGGGTAGCTCGGCCAGACCGAAGCGTACAAGTGACCATTCGGATCGACGGCCATCTGAACCGGGTTGATCAGTTCGGGGAACATCTCTTCGGAAGCAAAGACATTCGCTTGAAGGTCTTTGTGCATTTCCAGTTTCTTCAGGCCTTCTTCGGCGGTACGGTACGAAAAACCACCATCGGACAGGTCGCCATCGCGGTTCGATTTAACGACCAGTTCTTCGGGAAGATTGTCGTCTTTGACTTCCAGGTCACCACCCTGGGCAACCGCCCACACGCGCTGATCGCGATTGGCCGTCATGACGTCGAAGATTTCCATCTCGCGGAGCATGACGTCGGCGTTGGATTGGCCAAACCAGGCCAGCTTCGAGCGACCACCGAACACGTTGTAACCGTCCACCACGCGATAGCGGCTGAACCAGTAGTAGTTCTTGTCGAGGATTACGTCGCGCAGCTTGGCGATTTCTTCTGAGCCTGCATCGGGTAGGGGCTTGCCAAATAGTTGTCCGTAGATGACGCCAGCGATCGCTTGGTTGCCGTGATCCAACAGGTGAATGCCGTTCATCGTGAGCGGTTTCTCGGCGTCGGCATACAGCTTTTGCGATGGGGTAAAGAGATCGACGAACAAGACGTCCTTGGCCTGGCACACTTCGGCCATAGCCTCGGTGTAAAGCTTCAGGTTCGGGTTGTTCTTCGAACCGTCAGGCAGGTGACGGCTGTAGAGGTTCTCGTGGGCAATAGGCGAGAATATCACGATCTTAGGAGCCGATTTGCCGTTGTACTTCTGGGCACGCATCCCATCGATCACTTCGGCCAGATCCTTTTTGAACCCGTCGACAGCTTGGGGACCTTTGAGGGCTTCGTTGTAACCGAAGAACGCGAAGACGACGTCTGTCTTGTTCTTGGCGAGCCACTCGTCTGGCGTGCCGAAGTTGTCTTCCCGCGGTCGAACTTTCAGCTCGTCGCCGGGAAAGGCCAGGTTGCGAAACGTCAAATTCAACTCGGGATGAGTCGCATGGATATACGTTTCCAGCCAGGCGTGGTGTTGCATGCGATCGGCGGTTGTATTGCCGATGATGGAGATGTGATCTCCTTTTTCAAGCTGCAACGTCTGAGCATACCCTTGCCCCGACCAACACAGGCCAAGACAAACAACAAGCGAGAGGATTGTTTTACGCATGGGATCCTAAATACCGAAGGCTTTGTATACGGTTTCGGGGGTGGGACGAGTTTAGGTGGGACCACGTGAGAAGCGCGAGTTCATACTAACTATAGCGTCTGAGCAAGGCTAGGTCTTACGTGAATTCGTATATTTATATTTTTGAAATTATTGGGGAGTAAGCGAAACAAGTGAAATAACTATTGAAAGTTACTTCCAGCTTCAAACGCTTCGCGAATCTCGTCGGCCGAAAGGATGCGGCTGAACAGGGCAATTTCGTCGATGCGTCCTCGCAGGTCTCGGCTGTAGGTGACCTGGCCTGCGCGATTGGTGTGTCCCCAGGCTCCAATCGAGCTAGGGCCGTAGCGGATGGGGATCGAGGTCGTCCATTGCTTTCGATCGACTTCTTCCCCGTTGATGTAATACACCGACTCTTGGGACTTGGCATCCATTTGAGCGGCGACGTGGGTCCAATGATTTTGAGGAAGCGTTTGCTTGCTTGTCAGGTCGTACTGACCCGAGAGCCCCATCCGCAGCGAACCTCCCCGCGTCAAGTTCCAGTGATGCTGGCCAGGCGAATAGTCAACCGAGTTGAATACCGTCTGAAGTGCAAAGTCGTAGCGATTGATCTGTACCCAACCCATGATGGTGATCTGGTCGTACGTGCCAGGGATATTCAACTCGACGCGATCGCCGGTATTCTCGAAAAGCATCGCTCCTTTTTCAGGCCAACGTCCAGTCGCCCAGATGCCACTGGTAAGTTGGCCATTGTCGACAATGCCGGTGGTGGCTCGATTGACAACTTCCGCGCTCTTGCGCGAGTCGGTCTCGAAATCGAAATAGAAGAGCGCTGCTGGGTCTTGGCGAAGCTGCAAGCTGTGATCGAGCCAGCGCTTATAGCCGATCGACATGCTGGTCGCGAACGCTCCGTCATCCGGGGTAATCGTGCGCCGCTTGGTGTGATTGTCCCAGGCAAGTGCCGAGTTCTCGGTCAGAAGTTCCGGGGGCAAATTCTTCTCGTGCAGTCGCACTTCACCCGCAAAAACGTGGAGCTCCTGGTTTTGCTGGTCGTCTACGACAACGCCAAATTCGGTGCCCAGGTCTTCGACAACCATTGTCGAGGTTTCGATCACAAACCCGTGCCCTGACTCCGGCACGATGGCACGAGCTCGACCGTGATCGAGTTGCATACGCATTGGATCGATGATAGAGAAACGAGCAGGACTCTCAAGTGAAACCGCTACTCCGTTCTGGAAAGTCAGCGTGACTTCCCCTTCGCTCAAATGGTATTCGCCTTGATGGAACTCGCTGCCGCTAGGGGCGAAACCAGGCTCGAATTTCTGATTGTGTCCGACATCGAGCAGGGCGATCGCGGTGGCCACTTCCGGCGTAGCTGGCGGCGATTGCTGATTGGCAATCGGCTCTTGGGTTTGCTGAGGAGTCGCCGGCCAATTGAGGTAACCCAGCACGCCGAACAGTAGAAGCGTCGCCGCGATCGCGAGTATCCATTTCGGCCAGGCATCACCTAGCCCAGTCGGAGCCGTGATCGATGGCGAGGAGGTTTCTTCACCGCTCGATTCAAATCGCAACTCCGCATCGATGAATGCGGCAACGCGAAACCGGCTGCGTACGCTTGGGTCTTCCTGCAAAGCGCGAACGAGTGTTGACTGCTCGGCATCTGACAAAGATTGGGGATCGAGGAAGTATCTCTCGATCAATTCATCGGTAGGTGGGGACGGTTCGTTGCTCATGATGTTGTTCCCAGTTGCATCCGAACACAGTCGTGCAATTTTGTGCGTAGCCGCCCTAGGCGTTTATACAGGCTATTGGCCGTCTTTCCGGCCGCTTCCGCCATCTCTTTCACTGCTTCTTCACGTGTATAGGGAGCCAGTAACAGCTTTTGATGTTCCGCAGAGAACTTGCCCAGGCAGGCTCGAATGGCTGAACGTTGTTCTTGAGCAAATTCCGACGTCTCGTCTTTCGCTTCGATGGCGATCAGCGCGACAAGATCGTCATCTAAGAGCAACCGATCGCGGCTACAGCTACGGCGATACTTCAAGACCTCGAATCGCAACACCATGCGTGCCCAGGGGATGAATTCGTCGTCCGCCTGAAGCTGATCAATCTTTCTCCACATGACCAAGCTGGCTTCCTGCAGAACGTCGTCCACCGCGTTCCAGTCAGGGAGCGAGGCTCTGGCGATCGCTGCCAGTTCGCGCTCGTGTTTCAAAAATAAGGTGAGAAATCGATCTTTTTCCACGTTGGAACCCAACCTCGCGATACTGTTGCTCAACCTGATTACTCCCAGGATCGAGCTTACCTGCCGTAAATTCTGAGAAAAAAGGATGTTACGAAATTGCGCGGCAGGTTATTGGCAAATTGGGAGTATGATAGGCATACCTGCCATGATTTCCCATAAAATCTCACGCAAGAAGCTTCATGTTCATTTTACGGTATTTTGGGCGTAACGTGATCAAATCTCTGGGCTTACTTCCACTTCTGGTGCTGCCGGGAGTGTGCCAGGCCGAGGAAAAGGTCGACTTCCGTACCCAGGTTCAGCCAATTCTTTCCGATCGCTGCTTTCACTGCCATGGACCGGATGCGAAGAACCAAGAGTCAGAATTTCGCTTGGATAGCCAAGATAATCTACTGAAAGACCTCGGGGGGTATGCAGGCGTTGTGCCTGGTGATTTGAAAGCCAGCGAGTTGCATTTGCGGATTCACAGCGACGATGAATCGTCGCAAATGCCTCCCTCTGGCAGCAACCGCACCCTGTCGGAAGAAGAAAAACGAATTCTCGATTTATGGATTCAACAAGGAGCCGAGTACCAGCGTCACTGGGCATTCGAGATTCCTCAGCGACCGGAAGTACCCCTCGATGCTGTGAAGTCGGCGTCATGGACAGAGGAAACCAAGTCCCGCTGGTCGACCAATCCGATTGATGTTTTCATAGCCAAGCGTTTGCTGGATGAAAAGCTTGCGCCTTCGCCGGAAGCAGATCCGGCGACGCGCCTGCGTCGGGCATCGTTGACGCTCACCGGACTGCTACCTCCGGCAGAACTTCAAGAGAAGTTTCTGGCGGACCCCAGCGATACGGCCTACCTGGAAGCGATAGACGAACTGCTCGGATCGATGGCCTATGCCGAACACCAATCGCTGCGCTGGTTAGACGCGGCACGGTATGCCGACACCGATGGGTACCAGAATGACAATGAACGGACCAACTGGCCATGGCGAGACTGGGTGATTCAAGCCATGCACCAGAATATGCCGTTTGACCAATTCACTATCGAGCAGTTGGCCGGCGATATGTTGCCGGATACTACCGATTCGCAGCGGCTGGCAACTGCATTTAATCGCAACCATCGCCAGAATGCCGAAGCTGGGGCACTCTCCGAAGAGTTCTTCGTCGAAAACGTCATCGATCGCGTTGAGACGACTTCGACTGTTTGGCTGGGTCTGACGATGGGTTGTGCACGCTGCCACGACCACAAGTACGATCCATTGAGCCAGCGCGAGTTCTACCAGTTCTATGGTTATTTCAACAACATCGGCGAACGTGGGACCGGCAGAGGTATCGACGCGAACCCGACTATGAAAACAAGTTCGCCACTGATTGAGGTGTCGCCGGCAACGATTGCCAAGCGCGATAAAGCTCAAAAGGAAATGGAAGTAGCTAAAGCTGGCGTGCCTGAGCGCATGCAGCGATGGCTCGATGAATACCAGGGACCAAGCGAAGAGGATTCGATTGTCTGGACGCCGGCCACACTTAAAGAGGCCAACCTTCAAGGGGACGGAGATCTGGTGATCGAAGGGGATGCCACCGTTCGCTACTCAGGCGGAAACAAGTCGACCGAGATTGTTTACAGCATCACCGTTCAACCCCAGCAGAAGTCTCTGACCGCGTTGCAACTAACGGCGCTGCCGGACGATGCCTTCGCGAAGCCAAGACAGCTTGCCCCAAGCGTAAACGGTAACTTCGTTCTGACGAGTGTGAATGTTCTGCAGAATGGAAAACCAATCGCGCTGCAATCAGCGACGGCGTCGTTCGAGCAAGATAGCTTCCCAGTCAAGAATATTCTCGATGGCAAGGCCAGCACCGGCTGGGCGGTGTTCGGAACGGATGTGAAGCCTGAGCCTGTGACGGCCGTTATTCGATTTGCCGAGCCAGTCGAGATCCAAGGTGAAGAGACGCTCGTCATCGAACTCAAGTTTGGCAGCCAGTACGCCAATCACGCGATTGGCAAAGCAAGGATCGCATTCTCCGACCATGCCGATGCAGGCAAGGTCGCTGACGACGGGCTGACCGCCGATGCGAAAGCTGCTTTAGCTAAATCGGCCGACAAGCGAAAGCCCAAAGACCTGGAAGCCATTCGTAAGTACTACGAAACAATCGACCAACAACTGGCCAAGGCGGAGCTTCAACTGAAGAAAGCGGAACAGCAGTATCGCCAAGAGGCTGGTCCTGAAGTAAGCGTCATGATCATGAGCGAGCGGCAAGGAAAGGAAGAGCCGATCTACCTGCTCAATCGCGGTCAATACAACGAGCCTGTCAAAGAGGAACCACTGACGCGTGCTGTGCCGGCACAACTGTTTTCCGAAGACTCACCTATCCAGCCTGGCAACCGTTTGGAATTGGCCCAATGGATGGTTTCACACGAAAACCCATTGACGGCCCGAGTGATTGTTAATCGCATGTGGCAAGATCACTTCGGGGTGGGGCTGGTGAAGACGGTCGACGACTTTGGGCTTCAAGGAGAAGCCCCCAGTCATCCCGATCTGCTGGATTGGTTGGCGGTCGAGTTCATCGAGTCGGGCTGGGATGTAAAGGCCATGCACCGCTTGATCGTTACCAGCAGCGTCTATCGCCAGTCGTCGATCCATCGACCTGAACTCCGCCAGCGTGATCCCGAGAACCGGCTAATGGCTCGCGGACCTCGCTATCGAGCCGATGGTTACTCGATTCGCGACGTGGCTTTGCAGGCAAGCGGCCTACTCAACTCGAAAGCTGGTGGACCGTCGGTAAAACCGTATCAGCCGGCAGGCCTGTGGTCGACGGTCGCTTCTAGTGCGGGCATTCGATACAAGCAAGATACCGGCGAAGGTCTGTATCGCAAGAGCATGTACACCTATTGGAAGCGGGCCGTTAATCCGCCACGACAAACGATCTTTGACGCAGGAAGTCGTGAAGTGTGTACCGTGCGGGCAACCCGAACGAACACGCCGCTACAGGCGTTGGTATTGATGAACGATGTCACGTTTATCGAGAGCGCTCGACAACTGGCGAAAGTAGCGATGCAAGCAGAAGCCAAAGATGATCGTGACCGCTTAGCAGTTATGTACCGCCAAGCGATCGCTCGACCAGCGGACAAAGAGACGCTTGATATTCTGGCCGAGAACTTGCAGTTCTTTCACCAGTATTTTTCCCAATCCCCTGACGAGGCGAAGAAGCTGCTGACCGTGGGTGAATCAACAACTGACAACTCGCTTGACCCCATTCAGCATGCGGCCCTAACCAGCGTAGCTCACTTGATACTGAACTTGGATGAGTTCGTCACTATCGAATAGTTTCGCTTCCCTCGATGAATTCCACGTGACTTGTTCACGGAGTGATAAACCATGAATCCTTTGAACGACGCAAACGAACATCGCATGATGCTGACTCGACGGCACTTCTTTGGCCGATCGGCGTCGGGTATTGGTGTGGCGGCGCTTGCTTCACTTTTGGGTAAGAATGCCTTCGGCGAGTCGAAGGAAAGTACCGATGCCGCTCCGACTGGTGCGCTGAAAGCGTTCCATAATCCTCCCAAGGCAAAACGTGTTATCTATTTGTTTCAAAGTGGCGCTCCTTCCCAGCAAGAGTTGTTCGACCCGAAGCCACTTTTACGCGAAAACGAAGGCAAAGAGCTGACGGACTTTGTCGAGATGACACAGCGTGTCACGGGTATGACTGCGGGGCAGAAGTCGTTTCCGTTGGCTGGATCGCGGTATAAGTTCACCAAGAGTGGGCAGTCTGGCATCGAGATCGGCAGCGAGTTGATTCCACATATCGCCTCGCTGGCCGATGATATGTGTCTGATTCGTTCGATGCAGACCGAAGCGATCAATCATGATCCGGCGATGACCTTCTTTCAGTCGGGGCATCAGTTGCCGGGCCGACCCAGCTTTGGTTCGTGGCTTCACTACGGCCTGGGCACGATGAACCAGAACCTGCCGACGTTCATCACGATGGTCTCGCGTGGAACCGGGCGGCCGAACTGCCAGCCGTTATACGATCGACTGTGGGGAAGTGGTTTTCTCCCCTCGACTTACAGCGGCGTGAAGCTGATGAGTGTTGGGGACCCGGTTCTTTACCTCAGCAATCCAGAAGGTTTAAATCCCGCTGCCCGCCGCCGCATGCTGGACGATCTTGCCCGACTGAATCAAAAGAAGTTGGAAGAGTTTGGCGACCCTGAGATCCACACACGAATTCAGCAGTACGAACTGGCGTACCGCATGCAAACATCGGTGCCGGATCTGACCGACTTCTCGGACGAACCGCAGCACGTGCTCGATTCCTACGGCCCCGATGTCACCAAGCGTGGAACGTATGCCTACAACTGTCTGTTGGCTCGCCGCCTGGCCGAGCGGGACGTTCGCTTCGTGCAATTGTTCCACATGGGGTGGGATCAGCACTTCACGCTGCCCAAACAGTTGCCGGGGCAGTGTCACGATACGGATCAGCCCACCAAGGCCCTGGTCAACGATCTGAAGCAGCGAGGCATGCTGGACGATACGCTGGTTGTGTGGGGTGGTGAGTTCGGCCGGACCTCGTACTGTCAGGGAACGCTCAATGCCGAGACCTATGGGCGCGATCATCATCCCCGCTGTTTCTCGCTGTGGATGACCGGAGCCGGCATCAAGCGTGGGTTTACCTACGGGAAAACGGACGACGTTTGCTATAATGTGGTAGAGAACCCGATGCACGTGCATGATCTTCATGCCACGATGCTGCACCTGCTGGGGATCGATCACGAAAAGCTGACCTTCCGATTCCAGGGTCGCTATTTCCGTTTGACCGATGTGCACGGGCACATCGTGAAAGACATTCTGGCGTAGTCTCGAATATGCTAAGAAGGTTTCGCCCGCTTTCGTGATTTTCTCAGATGAAGAACTCGGTTTTCGTGAAAATCACCCTTCACGAAGCCTGCGCGATAGTCCACAATTCCTGGAGGCGCAATTATTCGTTTTCTGTAGGAATTCCCCGTGGCAACAAAGCCGGCAAAGGTCGTTACTCCACCCGAAAATGCTGAACAACAGGCATTTGTTGGGGTTTTCGATTTGTTCAAGATCGGCATCGGACCATCTAGTTCGCATAGCGTGGGCCCCATGCGTGCGGCCGAGATGTTTTTGGCCAATTTGGCAGACAACGGCCAGCTAGACGCCATTGGGCGTGTCGAAGTCGATCTGTATGGCTCGCTAGCCCTGACTGGCATCGGTCACGCCACCGATGTCGCCGTCCTGATGGGTTTGCAGGGAGAAGTCCCCGATCTGATTAATCCGGAAACAGTCGCTGGCAAGTTGGAGTTAATTCGCGGCCGAAATGAGTTGAACCTGGCTGGCCGGCGGATGATTCACTTTATCGAAAAGGAAGACCTGCTCTTTCAGCGGAAGACGTTCCTGGAAGGGCACCCCAACGCACTTCGCTTCCGTGCGTTTGCCACGCGTGAAAGTAGCGAGCCTTTGGCATCCGAGACCTACTATTCGATTGGCGGTGGGTTTGTGGTCCGGGAAGGGGACGAAGGGAAGGGAATCGCCCATCCTATGTCGGCGGTACCGTTTCCTTTCAGTTCGGCTGCCGAACTGTTGAAACTGGCCGAAGAGCAAGGGTGCGGAATCAGTCAGATTGCTTTGGAGAATGAAAAGGCGTTTCGCTCCGAGTCCGAGATCCGCGAAGGTCTGCAGAAGATCTGGGCAACAATGCAATCCTGTGTCGACCGTGGATGCCGTAATGAAGGGATCTTACCGGGCGGGCTGAACATCCGTCGTCGTGCCCCAAGTCTTCATCAAACGCTTACCAGTCGCCCCGAAGCGAACATGCGTGATCCGCTCAATATTCTGGACTGGGTCGACCTGTACGCGATTGCGGTAAACGAAGAAAATGCGGCCGGCGGACGGGTCGTAACCGCGCCAACCAATGGGGCGGCCGGGATTATCCCCGCGGTACTATGCTACTTCGATCGCTTCTGCCCGGAATCTTCGCCGGAAAAGATCGAGCAGTTCTTACTCACCGCCGCCGCGATTGGTGCCTTGTACAAGAAGAACGCTTCTATCTCGGGGGCCGAAGTTGGCTGCCAGGGGGAAGTCGGGGTCGCGTGCAGCATGGCTGCCGGAGCGTTAACCGAAGTCCGCGGTGGGTCGCCACGGCAGGTCGAAGAGGCCGCTGAAATCGGCATGGAACACAACTTGGGTCTGACCTGCGATCCGATCAAGGGACTGGTTCAGGTTCCATGCATCGAACGCAATGCGATGGGGGCCGTTAAGGCGATCAACGCTTGTCGTCTGGCGCTTCGCGGTGACGGAAGCCATTTCGTCTCGCTCGACAGAGTCATTCGGGTGATGAAACGCACTGGTGCCGATATGTCTTCCCGCTACAAAGAAACCTCTCGGGGGGGCTTGGCCGTCAATATCAGCGAGTGCTGACGGCAGCCTCGCGATATTAGCCGCCTGGCATCGCAGGATGTTGCTTACTGGGGCGAAATTTGACGTAACCTTTTCTCTGGTCTCGTCATAGGTAGGAAAGCTATGCAATCTGCTGGCAAAAAACGTCAGGAAATTGTCTTTTCACCGTTATACTTCAACCATGAAGCATCCCTACCTTATCGCTACCTGCCTGCTGGGGCTTTCTGCTCTCGCATTACCCTTACAGTATGCCACGGCGGCTGAGAACGCCCACGTGCGCGCGCTTTTCAAGACCCACTGCATCGAGTGCCACGGAGCAGACGCCCAGGAAGCCAACCTGCGATTAGACACGCTCGTGTTTCCTTCGGCATCACTCGACAACGCTCATGTCTGGTCGCGGGTGGTCAATGCCGTAGAGCGGGGAGAGATGCCGCCGGATACTAACGAGCAGCCCACGGCCGAAGAGAAGAAGTTGTTGGTTCAGCAGATTGTCGAAACGGTAACCCAGGCAGTCCCCCGTCCGATTTCTCTGCGTCGGCTCAATCGCAAAGAGTATGAAAACACCGTGCATGACCTGTTGGGGATCGATGTTCCACTGGTCGACCTTCTGCCGGAAGATGGCAAGGTCCAAGGCTTCGACAAAGGGATCGACGGGCTCAGTTTTTCTTCGGTGCTGTTGGAAGAGTATCTGAAAGCAGCGAACGTTGCATTTGATGCGACGATTCGTCGGATTCCGCCCCTTCCGCCTGAGACTCGCCGGGCGGAATTGATGCAGATCAAAGAGAATATCGACTCGGTTGACAAGAATAAGGGAGGCGTCATTGAGGTCGACGGTTCGTTGGTCAAGTTCACTCCTGGCTGGCCGCCGGCGCGGATTGATGACGCGCACCCGATTGAGGATGGTGTCTATCGCTGCCGTGTGGCGATTTGGCCGCACGATCCGAACGATCGAACGATCTCGGTCGCATTGTATGTTGGATCTCTGTTTGGCCCTGATACGCAAGAGTTTATCGGCATCTTTGACGCGACTGGCACGCCGCAGAGTCCGCGCGTCGTCGAATTCACGTGTCGGATGGAAGCAGGGGACACGATCCATATCGTACCGCGCGTATGGCCTGAGCACGTAACCTGGCGAGACAAGCACGAGAAACGCCCCGGGGTGGGAATAGCTTGGGTAGAAACGCATGGTCCGCTCGATCAGGCGTTTCCTTCCGAGGCGACCAAGAGACTGTTTGGCGATGTCGAGAGTATCTCGATGAAAGAACAGTGGCCTGTCTGGATGCGACACCGTAAGAACGTCAAAGGGCACATTGTCGAGTCGACACAGCCTAAGGAAGACCTCGAACGAATGCTGAAGAACTTCATTCCACGGGCTTTCCGACGCCCTGTATCCGACGAGGAAATGCAGCCGTTTATCGACCTGGCTCAGAATCGCCTGGAAAGCGGTCGCACCTTCGAACAGGCCGCACGTACCGGGGTGACCGCCGTGATGTGTGCCCCGCAGTTCTTGCTTATCAATCGAGACCCGGTCGTTGACGACTACACGATCGCATCGCGGATGTCGTACTTCCTTTGGTCGACGATGCCAGATGAGGAACTATTGAACCTGGCCGCCGCTGGCAAGCTGAGCGATCCGGTCATTCGTCGCCAGCAGGTCGATCGAATGATCGCGGATCCCAAGATTAAAAACCTGGTGAATGACTTTACGGCGCAGTGGCTCGATCTGCGAGATATCGAATTCACCACACCGGACAAGAAGCTTTACCCAGAATACGACCCCTTGCTGCTGGAAGGGATGTTGGGGGAAACGCGTCATTTCTTCGAGCATGTACTGCAGGAGGATTTGAGCGTGATGAACTTCGTCGACTCCGACTGGACGTTTCTCAATCAACGCATGGCCGGGCACTATGGTCTGCCAAAGGTCGAAGGGCACGAGCATTTCCGGAAGGTTATGCTGCCTGAAGATTGCCTTCGCGGCGGCGTGCTGACGCAAGCAAGCGTCTTGAAGGTAACGGCCAACGGCACGACCACATCGCCGGTAATTCGCGGCGTGTGGGTACTCGATAAGATACTCGGTCGGCCAGCTCCCCCACCGCCTCCTGGCGTTCCGGCGGTCGAGCCTGACATTCGTGGAGCAACAACGATTCGCGAGCAACTCGACAAGCATCGCAGCATTGCAGAGTGTGCGAGTTGCCATAAGCGGATCGACCCGCCCGGTTTCGCGCTGGAAGAGTTTGACGCGATTGGTGGGCATCGAGACTTTTATCGCTCGATTGGCGACGGAGAAAAGATTCCGGACCAGAAGTCGTACCGTAAAGGTCCCGATGTGGAATCGTCCTTTGAAATGGCCGATGGTCGTAAGTTCGAGAACTTCATCCAGTTTCGACAGCAATTGGTCGACGACCAACCGCTGGTGGCGCGCGCGATTGCCGAAAAACTGCTGATCTATGCTACCGGTCGCAAGATGGGACTTCCCCAACGCGAGGCCGCCGATCAGATTGTTGCCGCCTCGAGTAAGAACGACCATGGCCTCAAGTCGATGATTCAGGCCGTGGTGGAAAGTGACTTGTTCCTCGCTCCTTAGAATTTATGGCTCTCTGAGCTTTTAAAGGATTCGCAATGTCGAACCAACTTAGTCGACGAACGTTTCTGCGTGCCTATGGGATTGCGATGGGGCTGCCGCTGTTAGGCAGTATGAGAGCGACCCGATTGCTGGCCAAAGACGAGCCAGGCGAAGCAAGCGACGTACGGCGTATGCTGGCCATTTGTGCTCCGCTGGGGATTCATACGCCCAATCTGTTTCCTGAGAAGGCTGGCAAGGACTACGAACTGACTCCTTATCTCAAACCGATGGGGGCATTGCGGGATAAGTTCTCGGTGATCTCCGGAATCATGCATCCCAACGTGGATGGTGGACATTCGGCGGAAAAGAGCTTTCTGACTGGGGCCGCACACCCAGGACAGCCAAGCTTCCAGAATACCATTTCAGTGGACCAACTCGCCGCAGAACAACTGGGGTACAAGACTCGCTTCAGTTCGCTGACACTTGCCGTCGACTACAACAGTCTTTCCTACACGCGTAGCGGTGTGCAGATTCCGGCCGAGAATCGGCCCTCGAAGCTGTTCGCAAAGCTCTTTCTCGAAGGAACACAGCAGGAAAAAGAAGAGCAGATGCGGCGGATCGAGGATGGCCAAAGCATTATGGACCTGGTTCAAGAGCAGACGAAAAAGGTCACTAAGAAGGTGGGCCGCGAAGACAATCAAACGCTGGACCAGTACTTCACCAGCGTGCGAGAGTTGGAGCAGCGTCTGGTTCAGGCCGAAGCGTGGGCCAAGCAGCCTAAGCCTGAGGTCGATCGTAAGCAGCCAAAAGATATCGATGACCGGGCCGAATTGACCCAGAGGCTGCGGCTCATGTACGAGATGATCTTCCTGGCGATTCAAACCGACTCGACCCGCTTCATTTCGTTGGTCGCGCCCGGCGGCAACGAGGTGGTTTCGCTCGATGGTGTCGACGACGGTTGGCATAACCTCAGCCATCACGGCCGAGATCCCGATAAGATCGAGATGCTGACCATTATCGAACTGGAAGAAATGCGGCTTTTCGCTGAGCTGATGCAAAAGTTGGAAGACGCCAAAGAAGGGTCGCATTCGCTGTTAGACCAGACGGCGATTCTGTTCGGTTCCAATCTCGGAAACGCATCGAGTCACAATAACACTAACTTGCCGATTATTGCCGCCGGCGGGCACTTCCGTCACGGGCAGCATATTGCCTATCAGGAAGACAAGGCTCCGCCGCTGTGCAACTTACTGGTCAGTTACCTGCAGCATGTGGGAGTCGAGATCGATCAGTTCTCTTCGGGGCGTGGAACGTTAACAGAACTGCCGGCCGTTTAGTTCGGTTTCAGCAGTCCTGAGTCTATGCCGCTGACCGTTTCCACACGAACGTGCCACCAGGGGAATTGAAACTTCTCCTGGCACTTGCGACAGGTAACGCGTTGGCCGAGGAATTTCACGCCGCCGTCACTTTCCAGGCCGCAACCGGGGCATGTCGCAAGCCACTGGGTATTCTCAAGATCGATCGTCTTTCCCTTGAGAGGCTGATATGCTTCGAGCGGAATGTCTGCCTTGGTGAAGTTAATCAGGTCTTCTCGCGAGATGGCCGCTTCCGGCTGGGCCGCCAAACGTTCTGAGTGCAGCCCCACGGCTCGTTCGAAGACATTCCGCACAAAGCGGGCATTGCCGAAGCGTTCGTCGCGTCCATGGTATGCGGCTGTGAACAGGATGCTGGCGATCGCTCGGGCCTCGTTCGTCAACTCGTACTCGGAATCAGCACAGAACTTTTCAAAGATTCGACACAGGTCGGATACGGCATAGTCATCGAAATCGATGTATCGTGTGAACCGACTTTCGAGTCCAGGATTGGTTTCGATGAATTGCTGCATAAGTCTGGGGTAGCCTGCCACGATGACCACCAGTTGATCGCGGTTGTCCTCCATTCGCTTTAGTAGTGTGTTAATCGCTTCCTGGCCGAAATCATGCTGCCCCGTCGGGTTGGAGAGGGCATAGGCCTCGTCGATGAAGAGCACCCCATCCAAAGCCGAATCGACGACTTCATCGGTTTTCAGAGCCGTTTGCCCAACGTAACCACTCACCAGAGCTACCCTGTCTCCTTCGACCAGTTTCGGTGTCTTCAGAATTTGAAAGCCATACAGAATCTTGCCAATGATACGGGCAACGGTTGTCTTGCCGGTGCCTGGGTTCCCTTTGAAAACGAAGTGCAGCGTTTGCGACGATTGCTTCAAGCCATGTTCGCGGCGCTGCTTTTGAATCTTCAGATAAGCCATGAGCCGTTTGACTTCTGTCTTAACCGAGTTCAATCCGATCAGCCCGTCGAGTTCCTTCTGGGCTTCTTTGAGTATCGTTTCCGGAGGCCCGTATTCTTCGATCGCGTCTTTCTCCGGTGGATCGAGCTTGATCGGCTTCAGCGCGTCAAGTGGCGAGGGTCCACGCGTGCTGCGGGAAGTATAAGGGTTGCCTCCCCGGCAAGTTTCAAACATGCGATCAAGCTTGTCGACGAGGTCGCGTTCGACGTCGGTTGATGCACCCCACTGAAACACCGCGCCGACAATCGTGCGAATCATGCGTTCGTAGGTTGGCAGCAAACTGGAATCGCGCCCCAAGTGATGCACGATCAAACAAAGAACAAGGCTCAAGTTGCGAGTCTCGCTGCAGTTGCCGCCAAACCACTCGCGATCGTTCATGAACGCGCTGAGAAAGACATCCCACTGGTTGCGACTGAGCGTGCTATAGCGTTTGAATCGCGAGAGGGTGCAGATACTACTGGCCAGCGGTAGTGCCACCGAGAATGAAACGTCGAATTCGTGCTCTTCAATGCGATGATCGGCCAGAATGGCCATTCCCAGGTGATGAAGACAATCGCTGGCCAAAGCCATTCGCACGAGCGATTCGGGATAGTTACCGCGTTGGCGATATGTCTCAGTAATCGCATCCCAAGGGATCTCACTAAACCCGTTGAACTCGCCTGGGAAGTTGATCCGAAAACGAGAACCGCCAAGCTCTCGGCTGAGAGTAAGAAAGATCTTGTTGAAGTCGTCTTCAATTTGGGGCCACAAATCCGCCACTAAGAGATGTCCTTCGTTTGTAGGCTAACGTTTGTTTGGCGATGATTCTATTCGCCAATTGGGTTCGGTTCTACCGAGAGATTTCAGGTCAAGCGGCAAAAAGTCGGTTAGATACGAAATTCGTGTTGCAAAACGGACTTCTTAAGGGACGTTATGGCATAGATTCGACAATTCCGCGAGAAATTGCGGCAGGATGGCGAACCGACAGGTAGTATGAAGCTAAGCTCGGCTGACATTCTCTTCAGGCCGACTTTCCCACCGTGACTCTATTAGTTCAAACTACTTATTTCCCACTCGATTACAGCATGATTCGCACTCTTTTGTTGGCAGTTGTGTTTGCCGTTACTTGCGTTACGTTAACCCATGCCAACCCACTTGTTTACGAAGGGGACTCTGGCATTGGCAAAGGGAAGCATATCGTCTTCCTGGCTGGCGACCATGAATACCGTTCCGAGGAATCGCTGCCGGCATTGGCACGAATTCTGGCGAAGCACCATGGTTTTAAATGCACGGTGCTGTTTTCCATCGACAAGAAGTCAGGCGAGATCTCGCCAGGCTCCAGCTATATGCCTGGGACCGAAGCGTTGGAAACGGCGGACCTGATGGTGATCTTTTTGCGTTTCCAAGACTTCCCCAAAGAGCAGATGCAGCCGATCGTCGACTATCTGGAACGAGGGGGCCCTGTCGTTGGCATGCGAACGTCGACCCATGCGTTCAAGATCCCCGAGAAATCAGAGTTCGCTCGCTTCAGTTATAATTACAAAGGGGAGGACTACCCGCTGGGATTTGGCCGCCAGGTGCTAGGGGAAACATGGGCTGGTCACTACGGTAAGAACCACGTGATGAGCACGCGGCTCGATATCGTGCCGCAGCAGAAAGATCATCCTGTCCTGCGGGGCGTGAAGAATCCCTGGGTGCAGGCCGGTGGCTATTGGACTGCCCCCATGGAAGATAGTACCGTTTTGGCCATGGCACAGCCACTTGAGAGCATGAAGGCTGATTCTCCGGCTGCCAAGGATAAGATGCCATGCCCTGGTGTCTGGGTGCGTGATTACCAATCGAAAAGCGGTAAATCAGGACGCGTCTTCACGACCACCTACGGAGCCTCCGAAGACATTCTCGACGACGGCTTCCGCCGCATCATGGTCAACGGTTGTCTGTGGGCCGCCGGCATGGAGCAGCAGATCAAGCCTGATTTGAAGATCGACTTCGTCGGACCATATCAACCGGTCACGTTCAGCTTTGGTGGTCATCGCAAAGGAGTGAAGCCGGCCGAACTTCAAGGCTGGGATTCACCCATCCTGCCGGATCACTCCCCGAACGATAAAAAAAAAGTAGCGGCGATGGAGGCCTCGCGTCGTGAAGAAGGACGCGACGCTAGAAAACAAAACGCAAAAGATGCCAAGAATACGCAGGTCGAGAATCCGCCGGAACTGACCGACGAAGACTTCTCCGGGTTTGCGATCTACGAAAAGACTGCCCCTCGTCCGAAATCTGCGGAGCCGATTGCCACGTCGCTTCCCCTGAAACTGAACAAGGGGGACCGCATCGCTCTGATTGGGAACACCTTGTTCGAGCGATCTCAGGATTTCGGTCATTTTGAAGGGATGCTTCAAAAGAAATTCCCCCAGCATCAATTGACCGTTCGGCACCTTGCCTGGTCGGCTGACGCAATTGACGTTCAGCCGCGGCCCGACAACTTTGCCGATACGCAGCAGCATCTGGTTCATGAGAAAGCCGATGTCATCCTGGCGGCGTTTGGTTTCAACGAATCGTTCGCAGGTCCCGCCGGCCTGGCGGAATTTCGGCAAAAGCTGACGCAGTACCTGACCGATCTCAAATCGAAATCGTTCAACGGCAAGACGGCCGCGCGAATCGTGTTGGTTTCGCCGATCGCGAACGAGAACATCGATAACATCCCTGCCGCAACGCTGAATAACGCCAATATTCAGCTTTACGTTGATGTGATGCGCGATGTCGCCGCTGAACAGAACATCGCTTTCGCCGATGTCTTTCCAGCGACTGCGGCCGAAATGGGCAGCCCTGGCACCGATCTGACAATCAACGGCGTGCACTTGAACCAAGCCGGCGACCAGGTCTTTTCGGCGGCTCTCTTCGAGCAATTGTTCCAGGAAGAAGCACCGGAAGTAAGCCAATCGCTGCTCGCTACGATCGTCGATAAGAACATCCAGTTCTTCCGGCGTTTTCGTCCGTTGAACACGTTCTATTACACCGGCGGTCGCAATAAGGACTACGGCTATCTCGACTTTCTACCGGCGATGCGCAACTTCGATATGATGGTTGCCAATCGCGATGAGCGAATCTGGGATATTGCTCAAGGGAAGCAGGTGCCTGCAAAGGTCGACGACTCGAACGTTCCATCGCTTCCCATGACCAAGCAGAGTCGGGGGGCGAACGAGTGGATGTCGGCCGAGGACGAGAAGAAAGCGTTTGACGTCGACCCACGCTTCGAGGTGAATCTCTTTGCCGGGGAAGAGGAATTTCCGGATATCGTGAATCCAATTCAAATGCGATGGGACTCTAAGGGACGCCTGTGGGTAAGCTGCTCGACGACCTACCCTCACGTTTATCCCGGCAACGAACCCAATGACAAGTTGGTCATTCTGGAGGATACCGACGGGGACGGCAAAGCGGACAAGTCGACGGTGTTCGCTGATAATCTACACATTCCCCTTTCGTTTGAATTCGGTGATGGCGGGGTTTATGTCTCCGAACAGCCTTGCTTATCTTTTTTGAAGGACACCGATGGAGACGACAAGGCTGATATTCATAAGGTTGTGCTGCGTGGTTTTGGCACGGAAGACTCGCATCACTCGCTGCATGATTTCACGTGGACGCCGGATGGCGACTTGATCTTCCGCGAATCGATCTTTCATCACTCGCAAGTCGAAACACCGTATGGTCCGGTTCGTCAGCAAAACAGCGGCTGGTTCCGCTTCGATCCCAAAACGCAGCGTCTCATCAGTTTTGGTTCGTACCCCAGCACGAATCCTTGGGGTGTGACGTTCGATCGCTGGGGCCAGCACATGGCCAGCCATCCGGTTTACGCCGAAGCGCATCAAGCGGTCGATCCGCCGTACCCATTACAGAATGATCGCCCTAACGGTTTACAGGCATACTCTGGGGTTTGCGGTCATCACTTTGTCGATTGGGCGACCTTCCCGAAGCAACTGCAAGGGAGTTTTATCAAGGTTCGTTACAAGCCGACCAATCGCGTAGAGATTTTGAACTGGAAGGAAGGTCCCTTCGGCTACACCGAAGAGTATGTTGGTGACCTGTTGTTTTCACGGAACCTCAGTTTCATTCCGGTCGATTTGCAATGGGGACCACGTGGAGCCCTCTACGTTTGCGACTGGTACAACCCAATCAAGGGACATGCCCAATATTCGCTACGCGATGAACGTCGCGATCGCCACTCGGGTCGCATTTGGCGGATAACGGCCAAGGATATGCCGCTGCAAGAACCACCGCAGATCGCGGGTGCTTCCATTGAGCAGCTACTTGAACTTCTCAAGCGACCTGAATACGCCGTTCGTTTTATGGCTAAGCGAGAGTTCGGAGAGCGTGACCCGGCGAAGGTGAAAGAACTGCTTGACAAGTGGGTAACGAAGCTCGATCCGAGCGACCCTGAGTTTCGCCATCATCAAATTGAAGCCATTTGGGCCTATCGCTGGATCGATGCTGTTGAGATGGTTCCTGCCAGCGACGCAACACCGGAGCGAGACCTGGCGGTTGCTGTTGGTGTACTGGAAGATCTCTTGGCTTGTGAAAACTCCCATGCCAGGGCGGCGGCCACCAAGCAGCTTCGCTATTGGTACCCTTACCTTCCCCAGTGGGAGCAGCGTCTGAAGGCAGCGGCCAACGATGAGAATGCGATTGTTCGAATGCAGGCCGCCATCGCTGCCACCTATATCGGCAGTAAGCCTGCGTTTGCCGCAATGCTGGATGTACTAAAGCATCCGCGGGAAGGGCACGTGGCTTATGGGATCACGTGTGCCCTGATGTCGAAACCGATGCGTGCCCATTGGGAAGGGAACCCTCGCTATGGAATTGCTCGCATTCTGAAGCAGGCCGCGAAGGACTCTGAGATCAAAGAACCCAAACCGACTGTAGCTCAGGCCAAGTTTGACGCGCAGAAAGACCTTCGCGAAGTAAAGATTACTTGTCTCGAAGAACGCATGCTGTTCGACGTCAAACACTTCATGGTCAAGCCTGGTCAGCCACTGAAGATTGTCTTTACGAACCCCGATGCAACGGACCACAACTTCGTGATTGTGAAGCCTGATACCCTGGCCGAGGTGGGCATGGCGGCCAACGAGATGGCGAAAGACCCAACCAATGCCGACTCGGACTTTATCCCACGCGAGAAGATGGATCTGATCATCCAGAATACACCGATGATCGGTCCGACCCGCGCGGCACAGATCGCCGTCCTGCGGTTCAATGCCCCTAAAGAGGAAGGGATTTATCCTTACGTGTGCACCTTCCCAGGGCACTGGGTTGTAATGAACGGGGTAATGGTTGTCGCCCGCGATGATGCCAGTGCCCAGGCGTTGATGGATTCGAGCGTTCCTCAAGTGATCAAAGAATGGAAGATGACCGACTTTTCGGACTTCGCGGATCATCCTCGTAAGAAGGACGATGCGACGCTTGTTCGCGGCATGACGGCTTTCGTGAAAGCTCGCTGTAACCAGTGCCATGTCGTCGCCGGTCATGGAACCAACTTGGGGCCTGATCTGACCGAGTCGGTGAAGAAGCTGAAAGGGAAAGACCTGTTGCAGCAGATGGTCGACCCATCGAGTCAGATCAACGAGAAATTTCAGAACGTTCAGTTCCTCACCATAAGTGGCCGAGTGATCACCGGTGTTGTTGTCAAAGAGGATAAGCAGGCGTTTCATGTCGCGACTAACCTTCTGACTCCCAACAGTCTGACGACGATTCCTAAGGATGATGTCGAGCAAATGGCACCATCGAAAATCTCTCCGATGCCAGGCGGTTTGCTCGATATCCTGACTAAGGAAGAGATCTATGATCTTCATTCGTATCTGGAAGCAGGTGGTTACGAGATGCCGGAACATTTGAAGAACCTGCACAATCATGGTGGGGCCAAATAGCAACGAAAAAAGCCCTGCCAGGCATCGCGAAGTCTTGCTGCTTACCTTCGCAACGGCCTGACAGGGCTCAGCGACTCGCGCTGCCCTCGCATCCTATTCCCACTCGGCGAACACGGCATCCACGTATTCCGGTTCGCTCACCAGGTTGCCAATGATGCGTCCAAACATGGCCGCAGAATCGTAGTTTTCAGCCGTGATGATGCGTCCATCGACAATCACGTCGTCGGCAACGGTCGTTGGATCACCAACAGAGCCTGATTCGACCATCGTGCCTCCGTTGAGTTCGATGTTGTCGCGTGTCGTGTAGATCCGTTGATCGGAGCTCGGAGCAGATCCGCCCCAAGCGGAGACCGTCTTCCCGTCCAGAAGGCTCTCGCCGTCTACCCGGGCATAGGCCAACACCGATACGCCGTGGCAGATGGCCGCAACATACTTGTCTTGTTCGACGAAGTCGTTGACCAGGTCGTTGACGGTGGTCTTGAGGGCATCAGTGCTGTTGTAGGCACCATGGTCGTAGGTTCCCTCGAACGCGTACTGGTAGCTGGAAGCTCCCCATCCACCCACAAAGACGATGGCCGAGTAGTCGTCGGCGCTGACATCCGTGAGGGCCAGGTCAGGCCGAACTAGCCCACCGTCGGCTCCTTGACCAGAGTTTGCATGAGGGCGAGAGACTTCCGTCGTCGCGGCTGCAACAACAACCTCTAGTCCCTGTGCTTCCAGCGACTGCCGTGTGTCGCCATATTCCTGGTAGTAGAAGTCTTGATTGGCAATGACCATCAAGACCGGCAGTGGCTTATTGGCTGTTGGGGTATCATCGGTATTGTCGTCCTCGTCAGGAATCGACTCGGCGACGGCGACCAGCACCGTTTGACTTGCCGAATGGGTCCCATCGGTGGCCCCGATTTCAACCTGGAAACTGCCGGTGTAGTCGGCATCTGGGGTGATGACCAGAACGTCTCCCTCGATATGTACGCTCGCGTCGATCGATTCCGGTTCGGCAATCAGGTCTGGGTCGTCGTAGTGGGTCGAATCGAAACTGGCCAACAAGGTGCTTTTGGCGAAAGAGCCTTGCCACTGGTAGAACTCGCCCGAAGGCATCACGTAGAACCAGCCACCGTTGGCCGAACGAATCCAGCGTTCGTTATTGCCCAGGCAATTGGTGTGGTAGTCGTCCGATTCCACCAGGTCGTACTGGGCATCGAGTTTTTGCTCGATGGTCGAAACGATGGAAGCCGAGAAAATAAGGGCTTCCGTTTCCACGTCACCGCTGACGGTCAGCATCGTCTCTAGAGTCTGGCCGCTGGTGGCTTCCACATCAGAGATCGGATCGAGCGTCCAGTTGGTTTGGGCAGTTGGATCGAGTGTCGAAGTTTCGACATACTCCGACTCAAGCGGCATCAGCTCGGTGGTGGCGACGTCACCTGCCATCATGCGCCGGTCTTCCAGGCTCTGCAGATTGCTTCCCAGGCGACGGCTTTTACGATTGGCGGATGTATTCTTGCGCGGCTTTTTGTTGGTGAAAAGGTTGAATCGTGACATTGTGTTTCTCCAAGTCTGTTCCCGTGATGATGGTTGCGTTTCCGCTGGCTTACCGAATAAATGGCAAGCCAACGGAAAACCTTTCACGCGGGACCAAAATATTTAGAAGAAACACAAAAGTCGCCCAAAAGCGGGGGCGATTTCAGTTAGAAACAGGCCGCAAACGCACTTGATGAAAGGTCGTGTCGCTGTCGTAAGCCCCTAGCCCTAAAGACTTTTCGGGCAGCGTCCACAGCTCGAGCAGCGTCAGATTTGAGCCATCCCCTTCGTAGGTCGACAGCAACTGGCCATCCAGAAAAGCTTGGACCTGGTCGCGGCGTACGCGGATTTCGGCGGAATAACGACGACCATTTTCCAGAACAACGTTGTCGACACGCGTGGGATTGGTGCGAATGTTTTCGCCATCAATGTTTTGAATGCCCCCCAGGTTCTCGCTCCACCCATCAAGATCGAATGTTGCCGTTCCTTCTCCATCAAGGAAATGCAAAGCGATCGATTGCGTACCGCTATTCCGCGTAAATTGAACTTCAAAGTCATACTCGCGGGGAGGCAGAAACGACAGCATAATCCGCGCACCAGGAGTCGCGTCGGCATGGAGTTCCCCTGTGGAGGTCACTTCCCAATTGCCGGCTACGGTATTCGCGGGAGGATCGCTCAGAGAGATCAAATTGACCCAGCTATCTGTTGTTGCAGGAGCAGTCGTTCGTTCCTGTACCGTCAACTCAGCGAGATCCGACCTGGATGGATCGGAGGCGTCATCTTTTCCGAAGTTTCCCAGTACCAGCAAAGCGACAATCGCTCCTAGAACTGCGCCTCCTCCCCCGATCAATAGGCGGTTCTTACGAACCCACATCGAAAATGGGCTGACCTTCGCTGGGCGTTGGGATGAGGAACGCTGCGACGGACGATCTGGGCTCGGCTCTACCTTGGGCACTGAGAGCATCGAGTTGGGAATACTTGGCTGAGTCGCTGCCGTGTCGTTGGCATAGGCCGAGTCGGGATGTCCGTATGGCTTGAGGGCCTCGACGACCTCTGCTGGGGTTTGATAACGATCATCGGGTGACTTGGCCATTAGTTTTTCGACGATGGCAATGACCTGCGGTGGGATATCGTCACGAATGTCCGACAGAGGCCGCGGCTGGCGTTCGCAGTGCCCGAGGACTTTCTCGAACGCTGTTCCTTCGGGAAAGGGAGCATGGCCGGCCAGTAGGAAATAGAGCGTGCACCCCAGACTGTAGAGGTCGGCTCGAATGTCTGCGCGTTTGGAATCTCGGGCTTGTTCTGGTGCCATATAGTCTGGCGTGCCCAACGCGGTGAAGTCGGCCGTCAGTCCCGGGTCGTCAGGCGATTGCTCGGACTGAGTCGCAAAACGCGCCAGGCCGAAATCGAGAATCTTGATGGTCCCACGCGACGTCCGCATCAGGTTGTGCGGTTTGATATCTCGATGAACGGTGCCCCGCTCGTAGGCATGTTGCAGCCCTTGAGCGGCCTGCATGACGTAGTTACACGCGTGAAGCACCGGTAACGGCTTTCGACGCGCTACCAATTGATCGAGACTAATTCCGTCGATGTACTCCATTACAAGGAAGTGCATGTCGCCTGCCTGTTCGGCATCGTAGGCGGCGACGATATTGCGATGAGACAGCTTGGCAGCTGCTTTGACTTCCTGATGAAAACGCTCGACGGCGAGTTCGTTCTTCATTAACCGCGAACTGATTACCTTCAGAGCGACCGGGCGTTCCATCAGCTTGTGCTCGGCCTGATAAACGATACCCATTCCCCCTTGGCCGAGTTGCCGAATGATTCGGTATCGCGGATGGTCTAACAGTGCGGTAGGTACCGTCCCGGCGTCTTCATCTTGGAAAGACGGCGTAGGGCTGCCGACCGGGGTAAGGCCATCATCAATACTGCTGGTGGCGGCGTGGATTCGTTCGACTAGCGGATCGTGCGGAATTGTACGTAAAACATCGCAGCATGTATCGCACTGTCCGATGTGGTCTTCGATACGCTGGCGATCTGGCTCGGCGAGAGTGCCGTGGAAGAACGATTCGAGCTCTGCTTGCGTGGGATGCGTCGCGTTAGTCTCGTTCATGGACCGACCGCCGATAGTAATAGATTTTAATCAATGAGCCCCAGTCCGCGTTGACGCAGCCGCGAAAGCACACGCGACTTGGCCACGAATACCGCATTGACGGAAATTCCGAGCTCTTGGCTGACGTCGTCCGCACTCAGGCCATCCAGGGCGAAACGTTGGAATGCCAACCACGTTTTGTCTGTAAACGCGGGGCGAACTTCCTGTAGCAGGTATTGTATCACGTGGCGGTCATGCTCTCGATTCCATTGGGCGCTTAAGCCGCTTTCGGGATCTTGAAGCTCGGCAATGACCTGGCCAAAGTCACTTCCACCGATCCCTGGGGGCTGCTTGTTCTTCTTTCGCCAGTGATCTCGCAGACAATTTGACGTAATGGTTCGCAGCCAGGCACGAAATGCTCCCGCGCGGGGTTCGCGGCGGAACTCGGGAAAGCGGCGGAAAACGACCGTCAGAACTTCCTGTGTGATGTCCTCGACGTCATCCAGCGAAGCACCAAATCGCTTGAGCCAACCCCGGATCAGTGGCGAATACATCCCGACCAATCGCCCCCATGCCTCTTCATCAGAGGTGTGTTGCAGCGAGTCGAGAAAGCTAACGGAGGTGTCCATTTAGACAGAATTGCGTCGTGAAATTGCCAGGGTTGGTGGATACAACTTTATCGTACACTTCTTACGTAAGTCATGCTCCTGCATGAGTTTTAATTTTTCAAGAGCATCCTGGCCTCGCGTAACGCATGTTCTGCTTGGAAATCGCAATGAGACCTAATATCTTGAACCTTGCTCATCTGACTCATCCTTATTGTTTTGAGGCCCCATCATGCGATTTCTCCTCTGGGTTCTGATCGCGACATCTCTTTGGTTGCCGGTTCAGGCTGTACAAGCTGCGGAAGTAAGTGGCCAACGGATGGCTTGGCACAAGGTCACCTTGACGGTCGACGGACCGAAAGCCAGCGAAACGGACACGAAGCCCAATCCGTTTACCGACTACCGAATGACGGTCACGTTTATGCATGAGAGTGGTAAACCGAAATATGCTGTGCCTGGATACTTTGCCGCCGATGGTCTGGCCGCGGAAACATCGGCCACGGCCGGGAGCAAGTGGCGCGCGCATGTCTCGCCTGATAAACCTGGCAAATGGACTTACCAAGTCTCTTTCGTGCAGGGTGAGGGCATCGCCGTTGATGCCAGGCAGGCAGGATCGCCGGTGGCAGGTGCCGACGGTGTGACAGGCTCCTTCACGGTTGAACCAAGTGATAAGACTGGTCGCGATTTCCGCAGCGAAGGAAGACTTAATTATGTGGGTAAGCATTACTTACAGTTCGCTGGCAGTAAGAGATATTTTCTCAAGGCTGGTCCTGATGCCCCCGAGACCTTACTGGCCTACAAGGATTTTGATGGAACGCGTGCCAACAAGAAGAATGTCCCTTTGAAGACATGGCAGCCCCACGTTCGCGATTGGCGGGAAGGTGACCCCACCTGGCAAGAGGACAAAGGGAAGGGGCTGATCGGGGCTATCAATTATCTTTCAGGCAAAGGTTGCAATTCGATTTCATTTCTGCCTTATAACGCTGGCGGAGATGGCGATAACGTTTGGCCGTTTACCAGTCGCAACGATAAGTGGCACTACGACTGCTCGAAACTCGATCAGTGGCAAGTAGTGTTCGATCATGCTCAGGCCCAAGGTTTGTATCTTCATTTCAAGCTACAAGAAACCGAAATGGACGATGACAACCACAAGGGGAAGGGGACCGTTCCCACGGCGCTCGACGATGGAGATCTCGGCCCCGAGCGAAAGCTGTATTGCCGAGAGATGGTGGCCCGCTTTGGTTACGAGTTAGCGTTCAATTGGAACCTGGGTGAAGAGAACACGCAGACACCCCAGCAGCAGCGTGATATGGCGGCGTACCTGAAAGAGGTCGACCCCTACGATCATCTGATCGTCATCCATACTTATCCGAATCAGCAGGACAAAGTTTACCCGGAACTGTTGGGTAGCCAGTCTGAGGTGACAGGTGCCTCGCTTCAGAATCCCTGGAATCAGGCCCACGAGCGAACCCTGAAATGGGTCACCCTGTCGCAGCAAGCCGGGCGTCCGTGGGTGGTCGCCAATGACGAACAAAACCCTGCCGAGTTGGGTGTGCCACCGGATGCGGGGTATCAAGGTTTCGACGGAAAGGCAGGCAGCGGCGACAAAGCCTATGACCGTCACGATATTCGTCAGCAAACCTTATGGGGAACCCTGATGGCAGGCGGGGCTGGTGTCGAATACTACTTCGGCTACAAACTGCCTGAGAATGACCTACTTTGCGAAGACTTCCGTAGTCGCGATCGCGCGTGGGATGACTGCCGCATCGCGCTCGATTTTTTCCAGACGCATCCCATTCCCTTTTGGGAAATGACAAATGCCGATCAGCTTATTCAGGGAGGCCCTCAGAAACGGACCTATGGGTTTGCCAAGCCGAGTGAAGTGTACCTGGTCTACGTTCCAACAAGTGACGACATCCGACTCGATCTGAACGAGGTGAAGGGAGCGTTTACGGTCAACTGGTTCAACCCTCGGGAAGGTGGCGATCCTCAACAAGGAAGTGTCACCTCCGTCGAAGGAGGTGGTTGGGTTTCACTGGGTAAGGCTCCAAGCCAGTCGGATCAAGACTGGCTCGTTGTGGTTCGCCGATAAACACGCTATCCGCGATGCTTGTTAGCGACGCACGTCCCCATCGACATTCAGCAGTTGAGAGTTAGGTGCCGAATTGCCGAAGACGTCGAATTGGTCGAATTGCCAAACGACCTTCTTCGACTTCGGATCGACTTCGATCAGCAGGGGGTTGTCAGGACCAGCATGGCAGTTGCCGATCACGTAGTGGCCGTTGGGCAAGACTTCTAGCGTTGTGACCCAGGCTAGTGTGATGCCTGGCAGATCGTTCTGGCCGATCTTCCAGACGATTTCCTTGGCAGGCGTCACTTCAATTACGCTATGTCCATTGCCCGTTGCAATCAGCGTGTTTCCATTCTTCAGTCGAACGGCAGCGAAAGCCTTATTGCCAAAAGCCTCGGGGCCGTGACCTCCGCGTGGCTCCTGATCGAACATGGGGACCTCGTAGTCCCAAACTACCTTGCCTGACTTGCCGTCATACTCGCGGATGTGGCCGTCGTTTTCGTGGGCAACCAGATAGTTACCGTTGGCCAGTTTTCGGACCAGGCGTGTATCGGAATGCGGATGCGGGTTGTCCAGCTTCAGAGGAACTTCCTTCAGCAGTTTGCCATCTCGGTCGACTTCGATAATGCGGCCGGCACCTGACTCGGCGATCATGACACTACCATCATCTAGCGGTTGAAACGCGTGGACTTCAATACGCTTCCCTTCGTTGCCGTTGCTCTTGGCGGAATCGTAAGACCAAACCACCTTCTTTTTAACAGGATCAATCTCAGCAACTTTCGCGGCCCCTTGCTGGACCATGATATTACCGCTCTTCAGCACGTGAATATCATGTATCCCACCCCAAGGCATCTCCCACTCGATGTCCCCCTTGTCGTCGACGATGGCAAGTTTGTTGTTTCCCTGCATGACCAGGCGAAATGGGCCTGCTTCAAGAAGCGAAGTGGAAGTCAAGAGTGCAGCGATTAACAGGGCAGCAAGAAGCGTCGTTCGCGGCATGAAATTCTCCTTAAAGTGCACGAGAGGCAGGGCGGGGAGTGGAAGTGCTGACTTGAGTATAGATGCGTCCAATGCGATCCATAGCAGTGACGGCCCTAACCGAGCAAAAAAGAGGTTGCTTTCCAACAGAAAACAGCCTGATTCGCAGCAGAATTGAGTCTTGTTGCCATAGCTCTGCCTTCTTGCCCCAATTTCTCTCACTGCCAAAATGGCCCTAGAAACGATAACTGGCAAGCTTGCAAGCAGTTGCGGCGTTTGCAACAATAGCGACATCAGGATCTGAGAATCTAAATCGGGGGATTTACGCTCAGCCTGAGGCTTGCCGTCTTAGCTTGAAATCTGACGCTGCTTCCCCCGGGCTCTCCCTATCACGAACGACAGAAGCCGTTCGGCCATTGGAACTTTATGGTACATGCAGAATCGACCGGTGAACCGGACGACGGTCGAACTTCCGGCAGAGCGCGACAAGCTCTTTCGGTCATTGGGATTGGTGCGTCTGCGGGAGGTCTTGAGGCGCTTAAGAAGTTCTTTGCCGCTCTGACCCAGGCCCAGGGAATGGCTTTTGTCGTGGTACAGCACCTGATGCCAGATCACGACAGTCTCTTGCCGGAAATCCTCTCCAAACATACGGACTTGAAAGTCGTTTCGGTTGAGCAAGGCCAAACGATCGAGAATGGTTTCGTCTATGTGGCTCCTCCGGGGCAAGATGTCGGGATCCATTCTGGTGAGTTTCAAGTCACTCCATCCGCTGAATCTCGCGGCTGGCGGCACCCGATTGATTACTTCTTTCGTAGCCTGGCCCGAGATCAGCGCCAGGATGCCGTTGGGATTATTCTCTCAGGCAACGGCAGTGACGGAACTCTCGGTATCCGCGAGATCAAAGAGTGTGGCGGCATGGTCATGGTGCAGCATCCGCACGAGGCTGGCCAAGATTCCATGCCACTTAATGCCATGGAAACGGGGCAGGCCGACTATGTTCAACCAGTGGCGCAGTTGGCCAAGTCGCTGGAAAGCTATGTCGATCACAACTCGGTCTTCGATGATTCGACGATCGACCCAGCACAGTTTCTGGCGGAACTGGAAGAAATCCAGCACTTGCTCCACTTTCATGCCGAGTACGACTTTCGCAATTACAAACACACGACGCTGTTGCGACGTGTCCAGCGTCGAATGGGCTTGGCTGGCGTCTCTGATATCCGCGAATATGTCCATCGGTTGAAAGACCGGCCTGAGGAGGTCGAAGCGCTTGCCCAGGACTTGCTCATCTGTGTGACACAATTCCTGCGGAATCCAGAGGTTTGGGAAAAGTTATCCGAACTTGTTTTTCCGAAGCTTGTTGAAAACCGAAGTTCTGACGATCCAATTCGTGTTTGGATTCCAGGCTGTGCAACAGGTGAAGAAGCTTACACGATGGCGATGCTCCTTTCCGACGCCATTGGCGAGAAGCGTGACACTCGGATTCAGATTTTCGCTACCGATATCAGCAATCACGCGTTGAAGACGGCGCGGGCGGCCGTTTATCCGGAAACGATCGCGGCGGATATCAAGCCCGAATGGGCACGCAAGTATTTCACGCGCGAGGGGGACACATATCGTGTTTCCAAATCGATTCGCGAAATGGTTGTTTTCGCCGCCCATGACCTTAAAGGGGATCCTTCTTTTTTTCGGCTCGATTTGATCAGTTGCCGAAATTTGCTGATTTACCTCGAGCCGGAAGCCCAGGCTAACATCCTGAGAAAGTTTCATTTTGCCCTCAATCCGGAAGGCTTTCTGCTGCTGGGCAATTCCGAAACGGCCGGACGTTACGATCAAGGTTTTGAGCCGGTCGATGCGCATGCTCGGATCTTCCAACGCTCGACAGATACTGGCACGAGCGATTTCGTGCTTCCTTCCCGGCATACACCCAAGCGGGTTGCACCGCGACGGCCGACTTTCCGGCGTCCCCAGCCACCGAGCTTACGAGAGTTGGCTGCGGAAATGTTCTGGAAGTCGACCGGTGCCGTCGTGCTGATTCTTAACGAGAAGTTGCAACCGATTTTCGTTGGGGGAAGTGGCGATCGCTTCTTGAAGATTCCTGAAGGCGAACAGCGTTACACCGTGTATGAACTTGTCCGATCTGGCTTGCATTTGAAACTGCGAGCAGCGATTGGTCGCCTCGATTCCGCGTCAGATGCTTCATTCGACCGGGCGAAGCTAAGTCAGGCGGATGGCTCGACACTGGATGTTCGTGGGTACGTTCGCAAAATGATCGAACCGGAAAGTCAACAGCGGCTCATTTTCATAAAGCTAGAAGAAGGTGAGCCTGCGAAGACTCCGGCGTTGTCGAGTGCGTCGAATCCCTTGAGCGATCCCGCTTCTCCGGCAACGACCGATTCGCTGGAAGATGTGGTGAAGACGCTCGAACGCGAACTCATGGAGTCACGCGAAGAGTTGAGCCACACGATCGAGCAACTCGAGCAAGCCAACGAAGAGTTGCGAGCATCGCATGAAGAGGCGATGAGCGTCAACGAAGAGTTGCAATCTGGAACGGAGGAGTTAGAGGCCTCGCGCGAAGAGCTACAGTCTCTTAACGAGGAACTGACGACACTTAATGTCCAATTGGAAGATAAATTAGCCGAGCTGGAATCGACCAATAACGACCTCGACAACTTGATATCGAGCACGAGAATCGCGGTGGTCTTCCTGGATACCGAATTCCGTGTGCGTAATTTTACGCCGGAAGCGATCGACCTATTCAGTTTGATTCGTTCGGATATCGGTCGGCCGATTAGTGATTTGGCGCACAAGTTTACCGACGGTTCTTTCCTGGACGACGCTCGGGAAGTGCTGAAATCGTTGACGTTGGTCGAACGCGAGGTTGAAGCAGAAGAAGGGAAGGTATTCGTTCGCCGCTTACTGCCGTATCGCACGCATGACAATCGGATTGAAGGGGTCGTGGCGACATTCCAGGACATCACGCAACTCAAGGAAACACAAGAGTTGCTGCATCTCCAGCGAACACAGCTCTCGCTGGTCGCGGACGCCATGCCTGTGCTTTTGGCTTATGTTGACAAAGAACACCGGTATCAGTTCGCCAATGCCAGCTATGAAAAATGGTTTGGCATCTCTATCAAAGATGTTATCGGAAAGCCCGTTTGGGAAGTTGTGGGCGAAAAGGCCTATGAAGTTGCTCGAAATAAGATCGAGAAGGTTCTCGCCGGAGAAAGAGTGGCCTGGGATGGCGAACTTCCTTATCGACACGGGCCGTCACGATTCGTTCACGTGGAATACATTCCGCACTTCGATACGCATGGTGTGGTCGTCGGGTACTATGCCTTGATTCAGGATATCTCGAAACGCTACGAGGCCGAGCAATTGCTTCACGAGAGTGAAGCACGCTTCCGTAATCTTGCGGATAACATCGCGCAGCTGGCATGGACATGCGATACGCTGGGAGACGTGACTTGGTACAACCGTCGTTGGTACGAGTTCACTGGTCAGACGTTCGAGAACGCCAAGGATCGAGGCTGGGCTGATGTGCACCATCCAGATCATATTCAACGTGTCAAAGACAAGATCGCCGACTGTGCGGAACGAGAGACCATATGGGAAGACACCTTCCCGCTTCGCCGCCACGATGGTGTTTACCGTTGGTTCCTCTCACGCGCGGTCCCGATTCGTGACAAGAAAGGCCGTGTCATTCGCTGGTTCGGTACCAACACCGATATCACCGAACAGATGGAGCTAGAGCATGCTCTGAAAGAAGCAGATCGCCGTAAAGATGAATTCTTGGCAATGTTGGCTCATGAACTCCGCAATCCGCTGGCCCCGATCCGTAGTGGTATCGACCTGTTGATGATGGATCCGCGGAGTCCCCAAGAACCACTTGAGGTCATGGAAGAGCAGGTACGTCACCTGGTCCGTTTGGTCGACGACTTGCTGGATGTCTCTCGTATTACTCGCGGGAAGGTCGAACTGCGGAAAGAGAATGTGCAATTACAGAAAGTCATTCAAAAAGCCCTTTTGGCAATCACGCCGTATGCAGAGCAGAAAGGAATTACCTTCTCGGCCGATATCCTCCAAGAGCCCACTTGGCTGAAAGCAGACCCTGTACGGTTAGCTCAGATCTTCGAGAACCTGTTGATCAACGGTGTGAAGTATACGGAAGAAGGTGGCCATATCCACGTTGGCGTCGCCTTAAACGGTAATTCTGTTGAGGTTTCCTTCAAGGACAACGGAATCGGGATTGATCCAGAACTCATGCCGCGCGTATTCGAGTTGTTTACGCAATCGTCGCGTTCGTTCGATCGAGAGCCAGGCGGGCTGGGTATCGGGTTGACGATCGTCAAGAGCCTGGTGGAATTGCACCGAGGAACTGTGGAAGTCAGAAGCGACGGAGTAGGGCAGGGAAGCGAGTTTATCGTTCAACTGCCAATTCTTAAAAAGATGCCTGCTGAATTTGCCGAGGTAAAGACGTACCAGGACGCTGGGAATCAACGGATCCTGGTTGTTGATGACAATAAGAGTGCCCGGCATCTATTGTCTCGACTCCTTGCCGCTTTAGCCAATCACGATATCGAATCCGCTGCCAGCGGTCGAGAGGCGCTTACCAAGATCGGCGAGCTTAATCCCAGCGTCGTGATGCTGGACATCGGTCTTCCCGAAATGGATGGATACGAAGTGGCGCGACGTATCCGAAGTGTCGATCCAGATAATCGAATTCTATTGGTGGCCGTTACAGGCTATGGGCAAAGCGAAGATCGACTGCAATCGGAAGCGGCGGGCTTCGATGTACATCTGGTCAAACCAGTCGGTATCGACGACCTGCGTAGGGTGATGACCCATGCGAAGTTGCAAAGAGAAGAGTAACGGGCGTCACGTCACTTATGGATAACGTGACGCCCGCTCTTAGGTTCTTAAATTCGGCAGATAAGTCGGATAGCAGGAACGGCACCGGCGGGAGTTGCAGTGGGCCATTATTGTGCCTGGTAAGGCCGTCTCGACCAGGCACAAGGAGGGAGGGGAAAGAGTCAACGATCTGATGTCGTGACTGTCGGTCGTTCGAGGTACATGGATTGACTAGGAACTTATCGTCGCAATGAAGCCACGAATTCGTTGGCGGAATCGTCCGGGACCATAACGGGTGTGCGTAAGACGACTCGTTCTTCCTTTTTTCGCACCAACTCGGCGACCGAGTCAATGATTAGATCTGGTTGGTAAGGATGTTTGGGGATATCTTCCAACCGGGTTCCGCCAGAGAGTACCAGGATTGTCTGGTAGCCCATCTGAACACCACCTAGGATGTCGGTCTCCATGGTGTCCCCAATCATCACGGTATCGGAGGTCTCTAGGCCAATTTCCTTGCGTGCCATTCGCATCATGAGTGGGCTCGGCTTACCAATGCTCAACGCTTTGCGTCCGGTCGCCTTCTCGAGAAATGCGATCGTCGCCCCGGCACCTGGGCGTGTACCACGTGACGTAGGACAATTCGGATCGTCATTGGTCGCAATCAATTTGGCCCCATCCAGAATCATCTGCGTTGCCGTTTCAACCATATCCCAGTTCAGGGTACGGCCTTCGCCAACAACTACGAAGTCTGGATCATGGTCGACGACGGAATATCCATTCTGGTGAAGCGCGTTCAATAGGCCGCCTTCCCCAAGTACATATGCCGTGCCGTTGGGTTTTTGGCTGGCCAGAAACCGAGCCGTAGCCATCGCACAGGTAAAGACCTGTTGCTCTTCTACGTCGATCCCCATGCGGGCCAACTTGGTCACCACGTCGCGTCGCGTCCGCTGACTGTTGTTGGTCAAGAAGAGAAATGGTGTACCGTCTTCTCGTAGCTGTCGAATGAATGCATCCGCACCGGGGATCATCTGTCCGCCGCGGTACATGACTCCATCCATGTCGATCAAGAATCCCTTATTACTCATCAGTTACCTCATACGGGTAAAAGTTGCGGTTCGCCGAACTTACCTCCGGGTTAGTTTCGAACGAACCCAAAACCTCTTTTCAATTCCACTCGTCCAATTGGCAATGGGCGTGCCAAGCAATTGGTAAGGGAAGAGTCTTTTGTGATCACTTCAACAGAATGCGGAGAAACGACATGGCAATTTTCCATAGTGGTAGAGTATCTCACTTACGCAAAAAAGTACGTTTTGTGAAATAAGCTGGTTGGTCGGTGTGCCAATTCAATGTGCGAAGGGCGTGCTGAAGAAGGCAGCAAGAGGTGAACTCGGTGAATCCACTTGGCCCCAGTGCGAGGTGCTAGCTAGAATTTCCTCAAAAAACAGGACCTGAAAACAACAGGAGTCATTAAGAAGTCATCACATAATACTGCGCACTATGTGATCAGTTGCTGGATAGATTGCGCAGTTAAGGATGATTGCGTGCCCTGGCTGTAAGTCTTATTTCTCAGGAAAGATCACTTCCAGATCAGGAAAATGCTGGGCCATGAACTGCAATGCCATCCACGTGTGGCAATGGCGAACGTCGGGGTTCTTCTGCGTCGGGCAACTACAACCCAGAAAGACATCCTGCTCGCGAGCTAAATTTGCCAACTGGTCGAAGTCGGAACGATCGTCATTCCAACGAGTGCTGAGAAGTTCCAGGTAAGAAGCTTGAAATGCCGAAAAGGCCGTCTCGGTTGGGGCGGCCAGATAGGATTCCACTATCACTTGCGTCGGCCGAAGAATGTGACGCGTGCGATATCGGGTATCTTGCCGCTCCCCTGCCGGAAGTGGTGGGGCACCGGTCGGGCGTCTTCGGTAAATGGTATAACGAGAAAGCACGAGCCTAGCCGCCAGAACTATGATGCGAACGTAGTCGACCAACACGTCAGGTCGCTATCTTTTTCACGGTACCTTCTTGACCGATGCAAGACAATCGCCACGAAAGCACGTGCTCTGGGGTTCTTCATAAGGAAACGCCGGTGGGAGTCGAACCCACGAGAAGCTGTTTTGCAGACAGCCGCCGGACCGTTTGGCTTCGGCGTCGTATTAATCTACGGACACGTGATGGGGAGATGAGTTCGGCACGTTCTCGGATCGTCTGCGAATTGTTCGCTGAGAATCGTAGTCCGGGCTTTTGCAAACGGGCCATTTCCGCGACGATAGAGGAGTCGGAATCCTTAGAATTCGCTGTTCTTGCCTGCCCCATAGGCCGCAGATTTTTATGCCTCTGATCACGCTGAAAAACGTTCGTCACTCTTACCACGACCGCCCTTTGTTTACGGAGGTGTCGTTTGTTTTGGAGCCTGGGCAACAGGTATGCCTGATGGGTCGAAATGGGGCTGGAAAGTCGACCCTGCTGAAGATCCTTGCTGGTGAGGTCATACCGGATGACGGCGAAATTGCCCTCTCGACAGGGCTGACGCGAGCCCAAATGGCGCAAACCGTGCCCACTGACGATCGTGGCACTATCTACGACGTGGTAGCTGACGGCGTGGGGGACTTAGCGGCCATTTTGCGCGAGTACCACACCCTGACCTATCAGTTGGCCGAAAATCCCACGGACGAGACGGCCAAGCGACTGGACGTGTTGCAGCACGAAATCGACACCCAAGATGGATGGAACCTGCAAAATCAGATCGAACAGGCCCTGACAAAAACAGGCCTCGACGGTGAGTTGAACTTTCAAAAGTTATCGGCCGGGATGAAACGCCGGGTTTTGCTGGCTCGGGCCTTGGTCAACGAGCCAGACCTGTTGCTTTTGGACGAACCGACGAATCATTTGGACATAGATTCGATCTTGTGGCTCGAAAAGTTGCTAATGAACATATCGTGCTCGATTGTTTTCGTTACGCACGACCGGGCGTTCGCTCGAAAACTGGCAACTCGCGTGATTGACGTCGATCGGGGCCGTGTTACCAGTTGGTCGTGCGGCTACGACGAATTCCTGAAACGAAAAGCCGCCGCACTTGAAGCCGAGGAAAAAGAACAAGCTCTATTCGACAAGAAGCTGGCCCAGGAAGAAGTCTGGATCCGCCAGGGCATCAAAGCCCGTCGTACGCGAAACGAAGGTCGTGTCCGGGCACTGAAGAAGATGCGAGACGAATATCGCGACCGACGGAAGCATGTGGGCAGCGTGAAAATGGAAGCCCACGTCGGCGATCGATCGGGGCAATTGGTGTTCAAAGCCGAGCAACTTGCGCATCGCTTTGGTGATCTGCGGATCGTGAACAACTTTTCGACAACGATCATGCGAGGAGACAAGGTCGGGATCATCGGGCGAAATGGTATCGGAAAGTCGACCCTTCTGCGAATACTGTTGGGACAAATGAAGCCTGATCAAGGGGAAGTGAAGGTCGGCACGAACGTGCAGATCGCCTACTTCGACCAGTTACAGGCTCGGCTGGATCCCGAGCAGACGCTGCGTGAAAATATCGGCGAAGGAAACGAGTTCGTCAAAATCAACGGCAAGTCGAAGCACGTGGTGGGATACCTGCAAGAGTTTCTCTTCACGCCCGAACAAGCCAATCGAGCCATCAAGTATTTGAGTGGTGGTGAACGTAACCGTTTGCTGCTGGCCCAGTTGTTCGCCAAGCCGTCCAATGTGTTGGTGCTCGACGAACCCACGAATGACCTCGACTCCGACACGATGGAGTTGCTGGAAGATCTGGTCGTGAACTACCCCGGTACCGTTCTGGTGGTAAGTCACGATCGAGAGTTTCTCAATAACGTGGTGACCAGCACGATCTCGTTCGAGGGGGATGGCATCGTTCTGGAGTACGCAGGCGGCTACGACGATTACCTTATCCAGCACAAAAAGGATACGACACCCCCGTTTGAACCTGCTAAGCCAGAAGTAAAAACGGTCGAGGCATCTAAGCCTGTTGCTGAAAAGAAGGACGCCAGCAAACCTCGCGGGCGAAAGCTGAGCTACAAAGAACAGCGAGAGTTGGATGGCTTGCCCGAGAAGATCGAAGGCCTGGAAGCAGAACAAGAAGGGCTTCAAGCCAAGATCGCCGATCCGAGCTTCTATCAGAAGCCTCAAGACGAAATCAAACAGGTCTCGCAGCGTCTGGAAGCGGTGGGGGAAGAATTGCTGATGTGCCTGGAACGATGGGAAGAACTCGCCACGATCCAGGAAGCAAGCTAACGCCCCAGCAAAAAGGTGGCGAGCATCACGATCCAGACGACATCTAGAAAGTGCCAGTACAACGCACAGATGTCGACAGTCCAATGTTTTTCGTGGTCGTAGGCATCGTGGCGTGCTCTGACTAGGACGCCGCTCAGAAAGGAAATGCCTCCGACGACATGCAGGGCATGGACCAGCACTAGGAAGAACATCAAGCCAAACTGCTTGGTCACGCCATCTTCCAGGGCCAGGCGGTGCATATCTAACAGAGCATGCAGGCCCATCGACTGGAAAACCAGGAAGACAATTGAAATTACCGCCGCTGCGATCAGCCATCGTCGGAACGGTATCTGCCGTTCGCGACGCACGTTGGCTACCGCTTTATGCATGGCAAAGCTGACACCAAACATGCTGATCGTGCTGGCGACCAGGCTTAGGGGGAATGAGCCAATCGAAATCGCAGGTGCTCCGGAGGAGCCGCGAATGATTCCATAAGCAGCCAGACTGGCGAGAAAGAACATCGTCAGCGAGGCGATGAAAAGAGCAAAACCAAACTTGGCCTGGTATTCATCGCGGCGCATCGACATCGCAGTGAAAGAATTCCTGAGCATGGGGTGTCAGGGCTCCACCGAAAACCGTAACCGGCAGGCTATTCAGCTGGGGGTGCCGGTGCTGCTTCGCTCACGGTAACGGTCGTAGTTGCTTCGTAGTAGTCTTGGATCTGCGGTTGGTATTGTTCCGAGTCAATCAGCGTGATACCGAAGAACAGTGCAACAAATCCCAGCGTGAACAAGAACAACAACACGTTAATAGGCTTGTCGTAGCGAAGGTGCATAAAGTAGGTCGCGACGAGGCCTGCCTTAATGGTGGCGATGGTAAGCGCGATCCAAATATCGATCTCACCCAAGTTCTGATCTGCCAGGAAGACGGTAAGACCGGTGAAAAACAACAACGCGACGAAGGTGCCAAACAAGATCGACAACGGCATGACGTGACCCATGCCATGTCCATGATCGTCGGAGTGGTTGGTCGAATGGTCAGACATATCAATATCCCAAGTGGGTTTAGGAACGAATGAGATAGAGTAGCGGGAACAGGTAGATCCAAATCAAGTCGACCAAGTGCCAGTAAAGGCCTACGTAATCGACAGGTCCGAAATACTCACTGCTGAAATCGCCACGGATCGAGCGGTATAGCAGCCAACCGATTGCGACCATGCCAAACAAGATATGGAAACCATGGAGTCCGGTCATCATGTAATAGATGCCGAAGAAGATCTGTGTGTTTCGAGGAGCATCGAGGAACTGTTCTGGCCCGCCGTGTCCGTCGCCGTGCGAATCGCCATGTTCGGAAGCGTGCGTATCGGCATGTTCATGAGGATGCTCGTCCTCGTGTTCCGCTTCGGCAACCGCGTGGGCTTCTTCCTCTTTGTGCTTGGCCGCTTCCTTCTTTTCAGCCGCGATCGCTGATTCGTACAACTCTTTGTTGTGATCGCTTTCGTCCGGATGCTGAAGTTGATACATCACATTCGACCGACCGGTAACCAACCCCATTTCGAACTTGTGCGTGTACTCGAAGTACTTAACCACAAGGAACACACCAGCGAGTGCCAGAGTGATGCTAAGCATGACGACCAGAAGCTTCTTCTGGCTGAGCTGAGCAGCACGTACGGCCCAGGCCATGGTCAGACTACTCACGATGAGCACGACGGTATTGAGGGCACCCAGGTTCGTGTTGAGGTACTTGTGGGCGTACAAGAACACTTCTGGATGGTTGTATCGATAGATCAGGTAGGCACAAAAGAGCCCGCTGAACATCAGGATTTCCGTGAATAGAAAGAGCCAGATGCCAAGCTTACCTGCATCGAACTGCTGCTGCATCGTTTCGAAGTGGTGAGCCTGGAAAGGACTGTGACCGTGATGATCACCATCCTCATGATGGGCCTGATCTTGGGTATCGACGGCGGCGCTCATAGGGCAATTTCGTTTCTAATCGTCGTCACGTAACGGAATGAATGGGATACCGGGGCTTGCTTAATGATGATCCGACGAAGACTTCTTCGGTGCATTAGGATCTTTCACATAGCCGCCAATTCGGGCGTCGTATTTCAGGTCGCTGTAGTCGTATGGCGAGTCTACATGCGGTGCGTGTTCAAAGTTGTAGTAAGGAGGTGGGCTGGTGCAGGTCCATTCCAGCGTAGCGGCACCCCATGGGTTGGCCGGAGCCTTGCGTCCCTTGAAGAGCGAAATCACCAGCACGGCAATCGCACCGACCATCCCGATACCCAGCGTCAATGCACCGATCGTCGAGAGGACATGGTAGATCTGGTACTCTTCGACGTAAGTGGCGTAGCGTCGCGGCATACCACGCGAGCCCATCACGAACTGCGGGAGGAAGGTCAGGTTGAACCCGAAGAAGACCACTGCACAGAACAGGCGACCAAAGGTCTCGTTGTACATCACGCCGAACATCTTAGGCCACCAGTGATAGAGGCCGCCAACGAAGGCGATCACCGTACCGCCCATCATCACGTAATGAAAGTGAGCGACGACGAAGTAGGTATCGTGTAGGTGAACGTCAGTTGCCAAAGCACCCAGGAACAAACCGGTCAAACCACCAATCGTGAACAGGAAGAGGAACGACAGGGCATAGCACATTGGCGTAGCCAGGTTGATATTCCCCTTGTACATCGTAGCGGTCCAGTTAAAGACCTTGATTGCCGAAGGAATCGACACGCTGAAGGTTAGGCCACTGAAGATCACAGCTGACATCGGACTTTGACCGCTGACAAACATATGGTGACCCCAGACAAGGAAACCAAGCAGAGCGATCGCAATCGAGCTGTAGGCAATGAACGTGTAACCGAAGATTGGCTTGCGGCTGTAAACCGACATCAATTCGCTGATGATCCCCATCGCCGGGAGAATCATGATGTACACGGCTGGGTGCGAGTAGAACCAGAAAAAGTGCTGGAACAAAACTGGGTCACCACCCATGCTCGGATCGAAGATACCGATGCCGAGGATGCGTTCTCCCATGAGCAGCAGCAGCGTGATGCCGAGAACTGGTGTTGCCAAAATCTGAATGATCGCCGTGGCATAGATGGCCCACATGAACAGCGGCATCTTGAACCAGGTCATGCCTGGTGGACGCATGGTGTTCACCGTGACGATGAAGTTCAAGCCGGTAAAGATCGAACTGAAACCAAGGATGAAGGCACCGATGGTTGCGGCGACCACGTTGGTTTGCGTTTCAATACTGTACGGAGTGTAGAAGGTCCAACCGGTATCCAAGCCGGTCGTTACCAGGGCAATCAAGAAGAAGATCGCCCCGAAAACCCACAGGTGGAAGCTGGCCAGGTTCATACGTGGAAATGCCACGTCCTTCGCACCCACCATCAGCGGAAGGACGAAGTTGCCAAGAGCGGCCGGAATACTGGGGATAATGAACAAGAAGGTCATCACCGCACCGTGAAGGGTAAACAACTGGTTGTAGCTATCGAGCGAAACCCAGTCGCCAAACAACCCGTTGGGAACCATCAGGTGCAGCCGCAGCAACAGGGCCAGCACACCACCCAGGAAAAAGGCGGCAAAGATCCCAACAAGATACATCACACCGATTCGCTTGTGATCGAGTGTGAAGGCCCACGACATGAAGCCCGACGAACTAGTCAAGTAGTTCGAACTGGGGTCGTCGTTGTGACCGCTATCAATTTGAGTTTCTGGTGTAATCGTGGACATGGCTTGGCTGCCCTATGCAAATTTCTACTTAATTGATTTCAAGTAGGCGATGATCGCCGTGATTTCTTCGTCTTTGAGCAGCTGCGGCGTGAAAACGGTCATGCCTGGCTTGCGTCCGACGACGATCTCGGAATTTGGTTGACGAATCGACTGACGAACGTAGTTTTCGTCCATCGTAACTGTAATCGGAGAGCTAGAACCGCGTGGGGTAACTTGACGTTCGGTACCCCATTGGCCGTTGAGCGGAGGCCCTGGGTATTTCGCGGAGTTGTCACCATCCACCGAGTGGCACTGAGCACAACCTTTCCGACCAAACAAGATCTTGCCGGCTTCTTCCGGAGTGTTGTTCTCCAGGATGTTAGCAGCCTTCTCTACCCACTGATCGAAGTCCGCGGTCTCGTGAACAAAGACCTTGCGGTGCATGATCGAGTGTTGCTGGCCACAGTATTCCGCACAGAACAGACGTAGAGGTTCGTGCGAGCTCTCGTCCAGACCGCTACCTGTGGTGTGCGTTGCGCGAACCCAGGTCCAAGTGTAACGTTGGGGAACACAGTCCATTTTGATGCGGAATGCAGGGATGTAAAAACTGTGCAGAACGTCTTGCGACTGCAGCAGGAATTTCACATCACGGTCGACCGGAATGTGCAGATCGCCCGATTCGGCACCATTGGGATACTTGAAAACCCAGTTCCACTTGCTGGCGACAACCTGGATCTCGTACGCGTTTTCCGGAGCTTCTCGCATGTTGAGATACTCAGTGAAACCGAAGAAGAAGATCACGCCGACTAGGATGGACGGGATCACACTCCAGGTGATTTCCAGGGTTTCGTTGTGCGAAGGGGAAGGTGCTTCCGTGTGCCCGTCGCGTTGATAATACTTCAGCACGAAGTAAATCATGAAACCGATGATCAGCACAAAGAAGAACAACGACAGGTAGTAGATGAAGTCAAACAACCCGTCGACACTTCCAGCGACCGTCGACCGCTCGGGCGGGAAAAACATGGTATCCGCCAGGATGGAAAGCATGGTTGAACCTATTTCTGGGACCATCTCGTCTCTGTCTAATTTCGTATTTAAGTCGCACTGGACGGAAGGTGTCCGTCCATCGAATTGGAATTGAGCTTTTCTTTTTCGGTGCTCGCTTTACGCCTCAACAGCCAGAACGGAATCAATCCGATTGCCAGGCAGGCCACGGTTGTGAACGCACCGAGCTGCATCAATCGGATGGCCTGGGGGCCGTAACGTCCCGATGTTTCATCGTACATAAAGCACGTCAGGATAATCTGATCAACCGTGGTCCCAATCTTGCCTTCGCTCGCTTCAACTAACGACAACCGCAAGGTTGGCTCGTCGAACTGAACTCCGTACATGTAGCGAGAGATCCGCCCGTCTGGCGTGCATAACATCAGCACGGCGTTATGGGCATACTCTTTTCGCTCTGGGACGTAGCGGTATTGAAATCCGGTCGCCTTGGCAACGGCCATGATCGACTTGGATTCTCCTACCAGAAAATGCCATCCCTCGGCTGTGCCTGGGCGGTCATATTCCTGATAGTACCGCATTCGTGTCTTACTTGCTTTTTGGTAAGACTCGCGTGGGTCGATACTGATCGAGACCACGTGAAAGTCTTCCCCAACGCTGGCGTCCATTTCGCTTAAGGTTCTTACGAGTCCATTAAGCTGTTGCTGGCACAACATCGGGCAATTCGAGTAGTTGAGCGACAGGATGACAGGCTTCTTACCGTCAAAGTAGTCGCCCAGTCGAATCTGGGCACCGCGATCATCCGTGAACGGCGTGTCGAGCGGAAGTAATTCGTTCAAGTGCTCGGTGACACCAAGCCCATCGACGGCGTCGGGAGTCTCATCAATCTGAGCCTTCACCGATGTGGCCAGAGCCAGGCAGAAAACGACTGCCCACGTCCAACGAAATGTTCCTAAACCTCGCATTCGATCCGTGCTTAATCCCGTGAGGGGTTAATTCGATTCGTATTTGTCTGCTACGACCTTCATGGCTTGCTCGATGGGCATGCCGATGGTCTTCGTTTCCTTGTTGACCCAGCTGTATCCGTCATTCAGCTTGGCTTTCTGGGCACTGACAATGCTGTCTTCAACTTCAAGCTTGACGTTGAAGACCTTTTGTTCGTACTGCTGCTTCTCGAACTGCAGGTAAGCTGCTTGCAGTGCGATGATACAAATGAACGTTACTGCAGCACTGACAAAACCCACCAATGCGATCACTGGCGTGTTCATGTCGTCGTACATCGGGGCTTCCGACACGGGGGGGGGCGCGGCCTCTGTGGTTTCGACGGCAGCGTCGTTCAGGTTTTGTTCAGGAGTGTCTTCAGTGATTTCCGTCATCAAATCACCTTATTAATGATTCTGAAGTGCCAGCGATTCGCTCAGACGTGGATCCTTGACAGGAACCAACGGCTTATCGGTGGCGAACCAGATCAATGAGCTAATGTATAAACCGCCGATTCCGACGATACAGCACACGTCAATCAAGCCGAAACTCGGAACACCAGTTCCATGGGAAACCTGGGGCATGACAATGTAGTAAAGGTCTACGTAATGCATGACCAGGATGAACACGGCCCAGCCGGTGAGGATGTACTTGTTGCGGCGAATATGTCGCGACATGACACCAAAAAATGGAAGGAAGAAGTGGCCGAAGATCAGCATGATCGCCACGGTTGCCCAGCCATGCTCTTGGCGACGCAGATACCAGCCGGTTTCTTCTGGAATGTTCGCATACCAGATCAGCAGGAACTGACTGAATGCAATGTAACCCCAGAAGAGCGTGAAGCCGAAGGTATATTTACCCAGGTCATGGTAATGCTCTTGGGTGACAATGTTGGCCATCTTGCCATCCCGCTGAAGCAGGAAGATCACAACGGTCATGAAAGCAAAGAAGCTCAATGCACTTCCCGCGAAGAAGTACACGCCAAAGATAGTGCTGAACCAATGCGGATCGAGTGACATCAACCAGTCGAACGAAGCAAAGGTGACCGTTAGTGCAAACAGCACGACTGCCAGGGAGCTCCACTTTTGCAGCTTCAGAGTGATTTGCTTATCGCCGTTGCCGTCCTGAGCCAAAGAGTTCAGGAAGAAGTAGCGGGCGATACAAATCCAAGTGCCAAAGTAAACAATGGCTCGGATCGTGAAGAAGATCGGATTCAGGTAGGGGGACTTGTGAGCGATCAACTGATCGTAGTGAGCCGAGTTAACGTCCCACTTGGCTGGATCGTTCCATTCAAACAGGCTGTGACTGCCGAACAGGACAGGGAACAGAATCACCAGGAACAAGATCGCCATGGGGATCAAGTTTTGGCTCAACAGTTCTGCCACTCGACGAATCACGACGCTCCAGCCAGCTCGTGTGAGATGGTGGATGGGAACAAAGAACAATGCCCCCAGCGAGATGCTAAGGAAGTACACGAAACTGGTCAGGTAGGAATGGAAGAAGTAGGAAGAGCTTTCCTGCGTCATTCCAATCGCCATGGCCAGCAGCAGCGCCAAGACGCCAACCGCCATCGCGACCAGTCGCACCGACTGCCAGGCCGGATTGAGGCGGATCGATTCGTCGTCCGTCACTGTGATCGTTGGTTTGTGGTGACCGCCCATTACTTACTGACCTTTAATTTCCAATTCTTTCATCTCAACGGCTGGAATCTCTTCCGGCGTACCTGTTCGCGTCTTCTGCAAGGCTCGAACATATGTCACGATCGCCCATCGATCCTCTGCGGGAATCTGGTCGCCGTAACCTTTCATCTTGCGAATACCATGCGTGATGGTGTTGTACAGCTTGCCATCAGGCTGGGTGAGCAGGTAATCGGTATGTAGGTTGGTTGGAGGAATCCAGGTAGGTTGCTCCAATTGCAGGGCACGCTGAGCGACAAGCCCGTCCCCATCGCCTGCCAAGCCGTGACACACGGAGCAGTAAATGTTGTAACGGTTGCGTCCACGCTCTAAGGTTGCTCGAGTCACGGTGATCGGAGCAATCTTGACCCAGTTTGGTTCTGGCTCTTCCGGCTGAGCGGCAGGAGCGGCCCCTTCGGCCGGCTTGCCCTCAGCAGGTTTTTCATCGGCAGGCTTTGCTTCTGCCGGTTTGTCTTCGGCCATCGGCTTGTCGGCTTCCGGCTTTTCCTCCGCAGGCTTCTCTTCAGCGGCTGGTTTCTGGTCACCTTCTTTCGGTGCTTCATCATCCTGCAGGAAGGCGACGTTTTGTTTGCCTGCGTCGGGAACGATACCAGTCAACATGATTGGATCAATCCACTCGCCGCGAGCGACGGTACCGGGAATGCGCGGACGCATGGTGCGACCGTCAGCAAAGACAGGGCTAATCGTTTGGGTATCGCCGCGGAGCTGGATGTCCATATCGCGAATCGGATTAATACGCGGCACGGTCGATGTTTGGTAATAGGCCCGCCAAAGCAAGATCGGAGGAATCAGGGCAACAACGGCGGCACCAATACCAACGAACTTGATGATCTTGGGGATTTCTGCTGGGCTCGGGTCTTCATAGACCTCGATCACGTCCGTCTGGCCAGCCAGGCCATCCATCAGATCGCGAGTCTTGTTGGGTTTGTATTTTTCGTCGTTGACGTCGATCGTCAGGAAGAACTTGTCGTCGGTTGCCCGAGCAAACTCAGGTACGCGAAACAGTGGGTTCGAGAACGTCGGCAACTTGTTCAAGGCCAGCATGCCAAGGAACACGGCGATAGCCGAGTGCAAAATAACCAACTCGAAGATCACCGGAATATTGGCTGGCAAACTCCAGACAGGCTTGGCCGAAATGATGAACGGATACCATTCAGCATTGGTGATGTACTGCAGACCAAGGCCGGCGAATCCACCCATCACCCCGAGCGTCAGCACGATCCATGGCAGGATGGTCGGCTTGATCCCGAGGGCTTCGTCGATGCCATGCAGAGGGAAGGGCGTGTAGGCATCGGTTTTCGTGTAACCGGCCTTTCTCACCTTCTCGCACGCCGCCAACAAGGAGTCGGGGTCGTCGAACTGCGCCATCAGTCCGATCAGCTTGGGTTCCGTGTTGTTCGTATCTTCTGACATCTATTTAATGCCCTGCTGGAAATCCAGGGAATGGAATCACTTAGGAGTTATTGATCTGGATCGTCGTGGAAATCACCATGAGGATTGTTTGGTTCCTCTCGGCGGTTGTGATGCGGGAACGGCATCACCGATTTGACTTCTGCCATTGCCACGATCGGACCGAAACGGACGAACAGTAAAAACAGCGTAAAGAACAACCCAAAGCTGCCCACAAGCATTCCGTAGTCAACCCATGTCGGCTCAAACATGCCCCACGAGGATGGCAGGAAGTCTCGGGCCAGCGAAGTGACGGTAATCACGAATCGCTCGAACCACATCCCAATGTTCACGAAGATACTGATCACAAACATCAGCCATGGCGTTGTGCGACAGACCTTGAACCAGAACAACTGCGGGCTAATCACGTTACAGGAAACCATGATCCAGTAAGCCCACCAGTAAGGGCCGAATGCACGGTTGATGAATGCGAATTGTTCGTACATGTTGCCGCCGTACCAGGCAATGAAGAATTCCATCGCGTAGGCGTAACCGACCATCGAGCCGGTGGCCAGCAAAATCTTGCAGACGTTTTCCAAGTGACGCTTGGTAACCACATCCTGCAGGCCGAATAACTGTCGGGCAGGAACCATCAGCGTCAGTACCATCCCGAACCCGGAGAACACCGCACCAGCGACGAAGTAAGGGGGGAAGATGGTCGTGTGCCAGCCAGGAAGCTGCGAAACGGCGAAGTCGAAACTAACGATTGTATGCACCGAAAGAACGAGCGGGGCCGCCAGGGCTGCGAACAGCGTGTAAGCCTTTTCATAACGCGACCAGGAGCGGGCCGAGCCGGTCCAGCCGAGTGACAGAACCGAGTAAACGATACGCAAAATCTTGTTGTTGGTACGATCTCGCAAAGTTGCCAGATCCGGAATCATGCCGGTGTACCAGAAGATCAACGAAACAGTCGCGTAAGTCGAAACGGCAAACACGTCCCACAGCAGCGGGCTGCGGAATTGTGGCCACATCGCCAGCTGCAAGCTCGGCAGTGGGAACAGCCAGTAGAAGACCCAGACGCGACCGATGTGAATGCCTGGGAATAGACCGGCACAAACCACCGCGAAGATCGTCATCGCTTCCGCGAAACGGTTGATACTCGTACGCCAGTTCTGACGGAAGATGAACAAAATTGCGGAGATCAGCGTTCCAGCGTGACCGATACCGACCCAGAACACGAAGTTCACGATCGGGAAGCCCCAGTAAACCGGGTTGTTATTACCCCAGACACCGACACCGGTGAAGATCAAGTAGCCGATCAGACCCCCCAGCATGCCCAACAAGCTTAACGACGCAAGCATGGCGACGTACCAGGCAATTGGCGTCTTGCTCTCGTTGATGCCGCACACCAATCGGGTAATCGAGCCGTAGTCGTGCCCGCCAATCACAAGCGGCGTCCGGTTGCCCGGATCGTCGATCGTGGTGTCAATGACTTCGTTTACGGTGGCCATTCGTACTCTTGGTTATGTGAACTTTGGCTGACTGCTAAAGGGTATAGGTAACGCTCGGGAAGCTCTTAGTGCTTCTCTTCTTCTTTGGCATGCTCGTGATCGTGATCACCTTCCGCATGCTCATGGGCATGGTCGCCATCATCGTGGCCGTGGTGTTCTTCCACTTCCGGAGCCAACCATGGATGTGGGTTGGTGATCCGAGCCAGGTAACGCGTGCGAGGCCTGGTATTCAGCTCGGCGAGCATCGAATACGAACGTGGATTCGCGTGAGCCTTGGCGACGTCACTTTCAGGATTGTTGAGGTCACCGAATTGGATCGCGTTCGAGGAACAAGCTTCCTGGCAGGCAACCTGAATCTCGTTGGGGCCAATGGCCCGGCGTTCGGCCTTGGCTTCGATCTTCGTGTTCTGGATACGTTGCACGCAGTAGGTGCACTTTTCCATCACACCGCGATTACGAACGGTAACCTCGGGGTTGAAGATCAGTTTCGCTAATTCCTGATTGCCGGCTTCAAAGCGATGATCGCTGGCACGCCAATCCAGGTAGTTGAAGCGGCGTACTTTGTATGGGCAGTTGTTACCGCAGTAGCGGGTACCGATACAGCGGTTGTAGACCATGTCGTTCAGGCCTTCGTCGCTGTGAACGGTAGCGGCAACCGGGCAAACGCTTTCGCACGGAGCCGTTTCGCACTGCTGACAGGTAACCGGTTGAGAGACCGCCTTGGGGTCTTCCATGTCGCCGCTGAAGTAGCGATCGACACGAATCCAATGCATCTCACGACCAACCGAGACGGCTTCTTTGCCGACGATCGGAATGTTGTTTTCCGACTGGCAGGCAATCGTGCACGCGTTACAGCCGGTGCACTTGGTCAAGTCGATCGACATGCCCCAAGCGTGACCGTCGTACGATTCCTTCATCCACTCTTGTTCTGCCCATAGGTCACCATTGGGTGGAAGGTGGACGACGTGCTTGGCGAAGTCGGGGTGTTCTTCAAAGAGTTCAACGGAACCTTCGCGAACCAGTTCCCCTACGCGACGACCGATTTCTCGCATACCGAGCAAGTCGATTGCGAAGTGGTCCTGCGTGGTCGCCAGCTTGAACGTCTTGCCGGTACCCTTGATCGTGACGCCGGTGGCCAGGTTCATCGTGGCCTGGGTGCGGAGCGGACCGACGTCCACGCCTACCGGATCAATGCCTTCCTCGACGTTACCACCCACAGCACCAGCGTGCGTGCGGCCGTAACCAAGGCCAACGGCCAGGGTGCCGTGTGCCTGGCCAGGCTGAATGTATACGGGCAAAGTGACCGTGTTACCGTTGGCCGAGATCTCGACCAATTCGGCCTGTTTGACGCCGTTCGTTTCGGCCGTCTTGGGGCTCATGGTAACGACATTGTCCCAGGTCACCTTGGTTATCGGCTCTGGCAGTTCTTGAAGCCAACCGTTATTGGCATAGCGACCGTCGTAAGGGCCGGCACCTGGGTGGAAGATCAGTTCAAAGGCTTCGCCCAAACCTGCACGCCAAGTGGCAACCGAGACGTCGCCGAGATCCAGGGAGGAATCCAGCGAGACGCTAACAGCTTTAGGAGCTGAGTCAGCGATGAAGCCATCGTGCAGCACCTTGGTCCAAGCGGCTTCGGTGGCCGATCCAGAAAACGCCGTGGCGACCGTTTGCTTGACAGCTTCCAGTGTTTCACTGATGGGCGAGCCAGCAATCACGCTCAGGAATTCGATCGGGTCTTTGGTCTTGAAGATCGGCGAGATCAGCGGCTGTACGACGCAGAAACTGCCGTCGTAAGCGATCGCATCGCCCCACTGTTCCAGACCGTGCGACGAGGGGAGGTGCCACGAAGACTTCTTCGAGGTCTCGGTCTCGTAATCGCCGTAGTAGACCTGGGTATTGGTCTTATCCATCGCGGCAACGAAGTCGACGTCGGCAGGGGCATCGTAAAGTGGGTTGCCCCCCAGGAAGATGACCGTATCGACCGAGCCAGCATTCATTGCGGCAGCCAGGTCGGCGATTGTTCCGACCTTGTCGCGAGCCAACTTTGGCTCTTCGATGAAGGAGACCGTCTTGCCGAGGTTTTCCAGCTTGTTATTGATACGCCAGATGCGTGCCTGAGTCTCGGCATCGAGCGATTCGCCACCCACCACCAGGCTCTTGCCTTTATGGCTGACCATGTCGTTCACCATGGCGGTGATGATGATGTCGATTTTCTCGGCTGGTTTCTCTTTCGTTTCGCCAGATTCGAGAGCGGCGTCGATCTTCTGTTCCAGATCGGCCACGAAGCTAGGCATCTGCGAAGCAGCAACCGCTAGGCGGTGATCCGCAGCGATTCCGGTAACCGAAAAGCGGCTTTCGACCACGTACAGACGGCTCATTGGGCCATCTTCTGGGGCGCGGCGTTTGGCGAAAGCTTGATTGTTGACGCCGTGCGTCGGGTGGCTACCCAGCGTGTCGGCACTCAGGTCGACCACGATGTCGGCAGCTTCGAGATTCAGCAGCGGCCGCAGCTTCTTGCCGAAAGCCAGTTCGGTTCCCAGCGTGGTGTTGCCGGAAATGGACTCGTACTGGTACCACTTGGCTTGCGGGAATTTCTTGGCCACTTCGTTCATTTGGGCGAGAACGGATGGCGAAGTGTTGGTCTGGTGCAGGATGGCCAACTTCGATGAGTTGCCCCCTTCCAGCTTCTTGGACTGTTCCTTCCACCAAACGGCGAATTCGTCCCATGATCGCGAGTGCTGACCGTTGACGTCGCGTTCGATCGGATATTGGCTGCGATCGGGATCGTACAGGTGCAGCAAGGTGGCCAACGAGTACGTGTCGGCACCAGCAACCATTGGGTGCAACTGGTTGCCGTCAATCTTGATCGGGCGACCATCATAGCTGGTAGCAACCACCGGGCAGGCTTTGCCGGCGACAGTCAAAGTCGTGGCAAACTTTTCTGGCTTGCCTGGAATGCGACCTTCAGGGCGACGCGAGAAAGGAGCGATGTCTTCTTCCGGATAGCGGAAGCCGATCACTTCTTCTTCTGGGTAGCGACAGCCGGCAGCTCCGGTGGCCAATGCCAACGAGGCCCCCATCAGTTGCATCCAGCGGCGACGCGGCATGCCGGTCGGCGATTCTTCGGCAGCTTCCGGAAATTCTTGTCGCAGGAACTGCTCGAATTCAGGAGTTCCCTCGAGCTCGCCGAGGCTACGCCAGTACTTCGGTTTCTTATTCTCAGGCATTATCGATGACATGTCGAGCAGTTAGTCGATGGGTTAATGTTCAACTCTTCACGCAGTTGCTTGCCGAGCAGACGCTTCTCTTCGTCAGACATGGCGTTGCCGCCAGCCTCGGTACCCCAAGCAAGATTCGTGACTTCGTCGGCTGGGCGAATGTGCGAATCAGGATCGCGATGGCACTCCAAGCACCACGACATGGAGATCGGCTCCACAACCTGGACGACGTCCATCTTGTCGACACGACCGTGGCACTCAACACACGAAACCCCTTGGGTTACGTGAGCGCTGTGATTGAAGTAAACGAAGTCAGGCAGATTGTGCACACGCGTCCAATCGATCGACTCGCCAGTTGCCAGGCTCTCGCGAACCGGCTCTAAAGCCACGCTGGTCGCGTGAACAGCGGCGTATTTCGTGGCACCGCTCGAATCCGCACCGCTGTGGCAGTTGCCGCAGGTTTCGGTTGGAGGAACTGCCGCGTGACCGGCCTTTTCGACCGTGTTGTGGCAGTAGCGGCAGTCCATTTTCAAACGCCCAGCATGCAGCTTATGGCTGAATGGAACTGGCTGCTCTGGTCGATAGCCCCGATTAAGAATCTCGGGTGACGTGGTGACAAAAAGCACGGATCCACCATAGGCGGCCCCAACGAGGACAACGCCAAGCATGAGTGGTACGAACTTATTTACCCATCTGGGAAATAGAAAGCGGTCCATATTTTCTCAGTCGTGAGTCGTCTCGCAAAGAGACACGGCGACGGAAAAGTGCTAAACCCAAGGGCCGACAGGAGCTAGGCATCCGGCCAGAACTCAAGCAAAGCAGATTGTTGTTAATTGCAACGTTGTAAGCGATAAGCCGTGATCCGAAAAGGGCCGGCAACTCATAGCTATCAGCGTGTAAATCGTAAAATAACCACCACTTTCGCACGACGCGACAATAGGTCGCACTAGGATGGGGGGTGTGAATTAAATTCACCTTAAGGAGCCAGCTTCTTAAGCTTTCGCTGAAGCGTTCTCCGTGGAATATCCAACAGTCTGGCTGCCTCTGAAAGGTTGCCACCGCAGTCGTTAAGGACCCGATGGATATGCTCCCATTCGGCTTCAGCCAGCGATTGTGGGTTGTAGGATTGGCCCTGCGATTCAGGTGCTACTGCTTCCTGGTTATCGAAAGCGGCCAATATTTCATCCACATCCGCAGGCTTCGTCAGGTAATTGACCGCACCCAGACGTACAGCTTCAACAGCATTCGTAATACTGCCATAGCCAGTCAGGATAACGGCCTGCGTTAAAGGGGATACTTTAAGAAGATCTTTGAGAACTTCAATCCCCGAAGTCTCCGGCATTTTCAAGTCCAGAACTGCGCGATCCGGTTGCGCCTCTTGGGCTTGCGTAACGGCGTCCTCTTTGGTCTTGGCGGAATAGACATCAAAACCGCGCGACGAAAACGCTCGGGTTAGTCTGTTTCGCAAGATATCGTCGTCATCGACGAGGAGGATTGTAGGTCGCGTCATGATTCTCGCCGATTCCGGAATGTATGGCCAGGTACTTACCTGACTAATGATGACGGCGTCAGAATCATGACTATAGAAAATACCGAGGGAAATTCCTATTAGTCACGGCGGGAGATCGGCGGGGTTTTTTCATTATTTGTCGTCGTGATGCGGGGGATCCGTACGATCACCGTCGTGCCCTGGTCTGGTACCGAATCGATGGTGACATCCCCGTTCAGCTTTTCCACAACGTTTTTCGCTAGGAATACACCTAGCCCGGTACCAGAGCCTGGTTCTTTTGTCGTGAAAAATGGTTCTCCGATACGTGCCAGAATGTGAGGCGGCATTCCCATGCCTCGATCTCGGATCGAAACAATCAGACTGTCACTGGTTGAGCCCAGGTTTAGCTGAATCGACTGTTGGGCAGGCGTCGCATCGAGGGCATTTTTCACCAGCCCGCGAATGGCCTGCGAAAGGAGGTGAAGTGGGGCGCTGATTTCCACCTCAGGTATGTTGTGGTCGATATTGATGCGGCTTCTATGCTGGATATCCATCCTTTCGGTAACTTCTTCCAGGAGTTTGCCTGCTGTAAATCGAACGATCGGTTCTCCGGTTGCCTGGCCGGCATCGGTTGACATCTGATCCAGGATTGCTCGACATCGATCGAGTTCGCTGCGTATGAGCGAGATGTCCTCCTTGATCTCGGCGGAAACATCAACCTGGGTTAGTTCTCGCTGCACTTCCTTGGCCACCACGGCAATCGTGGCCAGTGGGGTCGACAATTCATGGGCAGCACCTGCCGCTAAAGTTCCCAGGGCCTCCAACTTCTCGCTTCGGGCCTGCTTCATTTCGTTCAGCCGCAGGTTCGCTTCTTTTCGCTGTAGTTCGACGTTTAATCGCGTCGTGAAGTACACAACGACCATGGCACAAGTGACCAAGGCCACCGCTGTTCCTGCTAATAAGTCGTGGACTGGGATGGTGCTTGTGGCCAGATGTTCAATTTTCCAACTGCCCAGCAGTGGGAGCGGATAGCTGGCCAAAAGCAGTAGGCCGATACATCCCACGGTAACCAAGGCCAGGATGCCCGTGTTTTTTGGGGTAAGCACGATCGCGGCCAAGGCCAGGTTCACCAGATAAAACACAGCGAATGGGTTGGTGATGCCTCCCGTGAAATAAAGCATTGCCGTCAGAAAGCCTAGATCCATCAACATGACGGCGAATAACAGCGTTTCCCAGGCTGCCAGGCTTTTCAGGTCACGAGATCGGAGAGACTCGAAAAGATACGTGAGCAGCAGGTTGCTACTCGCGGTTAGAAAAATAATCGTGGCCAGGGGCTGCCAGCGAATCTCGATGCCCAGCACGAACATGGCCGTCGCGATCGTGATCCATTGACCGAAAGCCGCCACCCAACGCAGCTTGATTAACCACGCCGTGTTAATCGTTAGTCGCGCCTTGCGCCCTTCCAGGAGGGGCAGCCCGTTATCAAAATGGGAAGTTTGCGGCATGAGGCGGGTAGCCAGCTTGTGGGTTAGAAGCGAAAAATAGAAGTAAACATGGCGATGCCTGCCTGAGGACAGATTAATTGATGAATGATTTCGCTCAAGATCCCAATCAACTTCGGCTTTCGAGATTCGGACTTTCCTGCTTTATGGCCGTCGTGGTCCTGATGCCGATTTCGATGCTGATTTTCCTATGGGTTTCCCTGCCCAAAAAGTCGGATAACCCGCTTCCGATCGCGATCCGTGTGGCGGAAGTCGACTCGGAAATGGCACTGATCGTGAAAAACGAGTCGGACAAACCGCTGGCCAGCATCGGCATCACGTTGAACGACGCGTTTCACTACTACAGCAAAGATGATCTTCCCGGCGGGCAGGAGATGACGATCGCATTGGGGGCATTTACCCGCAAGAATGGGCTTCGATTCGATCCGGAGAGCCACCAACTGACGGAAATCGGTGTTTACGCCAAACTGGACGACAAATCGCGTGGCGTTTGGGATCGACATTCCGACGAACTTCTGAAAGAGTTGCAGGCTTCATCTGAAGCCCCCGCCGAGAGCGAAACCACTGAGAATTGATGAATTTTCTCGCGTAAATCAGCAAAATCGCGATATCCGCCCCCAATTTTATCCCCCCTGGCAACTAGCCGCCTAGGAGAATCGGGGGCGTTGAGACATGATAGAGGTTTCCCTCGTTCGATTAGGCCGCCCCTGTAGGCAGGATCATGCACCAGACCGACAACATCAACGTTCACCGAATTGAAAAGCTGGCTCCACCATCTGAGATCAAGCGTGAGTTCCCGATCTCGGAGGCAGCCCAGGACTTTGTCTTCGAATCGCGTCAGCATATCCAGAAGATCTTGGCAGGGGACGAGGATCGCCTGATTGCCGTGGTTGGCCCATGCTCGATTCACAATGTCGACATGGCGATCGAATACGGTAAACGTCTGAAGAAGCTCTCTGACCAGGTTTCTGAAACGATGCTGATGGTCATGCGGGTATACTTCGAGAAGCCACGCACAACGGTGGGCTGGAAGGGGCTGATCAACGATCCGCACCTGAACGACACCTTCGACATGGTCGAAGGTTACCGACTGGCTCGCAAGCTTCTACTGACTCTGGCCGAGATGGGCCTGCCGTCTGCCAGCGAAGCCTTAGAGCCGATCACACCACAGTACATCGCCGACCTGATCTCGTTGGCCTCGATTGGTGCTCGCACGACCGAATCACCCACGCATCGTCAGATGGCCAGTGGGTTGTCGATGCCGATTGGTTTCAAGAATGGAACCGATGGCGACCTGCAAATTGCCCTCGATGCGATGACGTCTTCCAACGCACCGCACAGTTTCCTGGGCATCGATACCGAAGGGGCGACCTGCGTGGTTCACTCGAAGGGGAATCCTTGGGGGCACCTGATTCTGCGTGGTGGACGTTCCGGTCCGAATTACTCGCGTGAGTCGGTGGCCGAAGCGATTGCTGCTCTGGAAAAGGCGAACTTGCCGGCACGGCTATTGGTCGATTGCAGTCATGGAAATTCGCTCAAAGATCATACCCGTCAGGCAGGTGTCTTCCGCGACGTACTCGATCAGCGGATGGCTGGTAGCCGGGCAATTGCCGGTGTGATGCTGGAAAGCAATCTTTTGCCAGGCAATCAAAAGCTGACTGATGATCCCAGCACGCTTGCGTATGGCGTCTCGATCACCGATGCGTGCATTGGTTGGGACGAGACCGAAGAATTGCTACTGGAAGCTCACGAACGTCTCAAGTCGCTGGTCTCTGCCTAAGGCGACTATCGCATCGTGTCTCAGTTTGTACAAATCGCTGTGATGGCCGATCTTCCTGATCTAGGAGGAAGATTGGTTGTCGTGGACGAACAGTGGATCGGTCTATTCAAGACCGATCAGGGTGTCTTCGCAATCGATGCGATGTGTCCTCACGCGGGGGCCAATCTTGCGAAAGGGAACGTATGCGACGGCGTCGTATCGTGCCCAGTGCATCTATGGCGATTTCGACTTTCCGATGGGAAGTACCTCGATGCAGATGCCGATCGCTTCAATGTGAAGACATATGCTGTGCACATCGAAGGGGAGCAACTCTTGGTTGAACTCCCCGTAGTACCCAATTCGGTGCGGCTGATTTAGCCGGCGCTTGCCTTTTTCATAGCCGCTTCCACGGCTGCGTGCAGTGCGCCATTGGTCGCAATGATGCCCTGATTTTCAGAGAGCAGTGCGCCGCGCGAGAAGTCGAGGGGATGTCCGTGGATGTCCGTGACCGTTCCGCCTGCCTCTTCGATAACGAGCGATCCTGCGGCGTGGTCCCAGATCTTTTCGACGTAGCCAGCCTGCGTGGGAAGACGCAGGTAGATCTCTGCCTCGCCCCGTGCGACAACCGCATATTTGGCCTGGCTATCGAGTCGAACCGAATCCCGAGTGATGCCGAGTTCCGTGGCGATTTCCGACGACCAGCTGTGATCGCTATGTCCCGATTCGACCGATTCGCAGAACCGAGCATCGCGGCCGATGATGCATCCCGAGGTGGAAATGCGAGTACGGTCCGTAGGATCCGAGAGAGGCGAAACGTAAGCGCCTTCGCCTCGGATGGCGGTAAAGAGGTAACCGATTTCGTCGCTTTCAATCGTACCGAGGTTCGGGCAGGCCAGGGCCGCGACTTTCACCTGGCCGTCAATCAACAGTGCCAGGGCAATTGCGTATTGTTCGTTTCGCAGGAAGCCTTTGGTGCCGTCGATCGGATCTAACGTCCACGTACGAGGAGCTGGATCCCGCGAGATTCCTTGGTCGATCCAACTGAGAACTTGCTCCTGTGTTGCATCGGGAACTACCTTGGCGACTTCTTTCACCACGCGATTGAGCACCGAGACCTGGTCAGGCAGTCGAAGGGCCGCCGAGTCTTCTTCCGCGATCATGGGATCGTCAGGGAAAGCCTCGGAGATTGCCTTGCACACAACGGCCTGGCTGCCAAAGTCAGCGACGGTAACCGGGCTGCGGTCGTTTTTAGACAGTTCAACAAAATCTTCCGTCGACTGAATGTGGCGGCAGATCTTGCTGGCTTCGACGACAGCCTGAACGGCGACGCGAAGTTCCTGGGTGTATTGGCTATCGGCCATGAGGTTGGAATTCGGGGGCTGGAGGACATCCTTGCAGATCTCGGCTGGTCAGCCTACGATCGGCGGTTCCGCTTGATTACCAAGCAACTCCATATTTTAAAAAGTCTTACCGACGTTTCACAACACCCCACAGCTGACCGGCGGATAACCCGATGCAGACATACGAAGCTCAGTGCGTTCTCGATATTCAAGCTACGCTGGGGGAAGGGCCCTCTTGGGATGCCACGACAGGAAAATTGCTGTGGGTGGATATCGAAAATAGCCTAGTGAACCGCTTCAATCCAGGCAGTGGTGAGAATGAGTCTTGGACCGTCGAGAAAGAATGCAGCTTTGCGATTGCGACTTCGAAAGGGGATATGATCGTCGGCACGCGCGATGGGATCGTGCGGCTTAACCCCCAGACGGGCGAGGTCACGAAGGTGGTCAACCCAGACACCAATTCGCAGACCAACCGCTTTAATGACGGAAAATGCGACCCCAAGGGAAGGTTGTTCGCCGGCACGATATCCGACACACGCACGCCGGGTGATGCTAATTGTTACCGTTTCGATAGCCTGTTTAACTACGAAACGGTTGTTCCTGGGGTGGTAAACAGCAACGGCCTTTGCTGGTCTCCTGATCATTCGTTGTTCTATTACATCGATACGGCGACGCGGAAGATCGACGCTTTCGACTACCAGATTGAGACCGGCGAGATTTCCAATCGTCAAACCGTAGTCGACATTCCCGAATCGATGGGAATCGGCAAGCCCGATGGCATGACGATCGATCGCGAAGGGATGCTGTGGACCGGAATGTGGGGCGGTGCGTCGGTTTGCCGCTGGAACCCGCGTACCGGCGAGCTTATCGGAAAGGTAGAAATCCCTTGTCCGAACGTCACTTCCTGTTGCTTCGGTGGCGAAAACCTCGACGAACTCTATATCACCACACCTCGCAAAGGGCTTAGCGACGAGCAACTCAGGCAGTTTCCTCAGGCAGGCGGCATCTTCCGCTGCCAGCCTGGCGTGAGCGGTGCGACGACATACCTATTTGCCGGCTAAATTCGCTTGGCAAGAAGTGTATACGCATGTATACTTCCTGGCACCGTTCAAAATCCTTCATGCCGATGGTACCAGGCAATGGAATCTGCCCGAAAAATTGTGGGACGTGGGACCAGCGATAATCCCACCAATCGATTCGAGCGGCTGAGTGTTGCGCAGGATCTGGAGCATCTCGATCCAGCCGATACCGAGCAGTTCGCCGAACGGAAGGTGCCAACGGAGTACTTCGCGGATGTGACGCAGTCGCTCATTACCAAGAACGGCAGTCCCGACATTCCTTTTACCTACAGCTTGAATCCTTATCGGGGCTGCGCGCACGGATGCAGCTACTGCTATGCCCGGCCCTATCATGAGTTCCTCGGCTTCAGCAGCGGGCTCGATTTCGAGACCAAGATCATGGTCAAGAAAGATGCTCCGCAGTTGTTTCGCAATTTCCTGCGTAAGCGAATCTGGAAATGCGAAGTGATTGCCATGTCAGGCGTAACCGATTGCTACCAACCAGGGGAGCGTGAGTTTAAAGTCACGCGAGGATGCCTGGAAGTGTCCCTCGATGCTCGGCAGCCGCTTGGGATTATCACTAAGAATGCGCTGATCCTAAGGGATATCGATTTACTCGCAGAGATGGCCCGGCACCACTTGGTTTGTGTAAACGTAAGTATCACCTCTCTCGAACAAAAACTGACGCGTCTGATGGAGCCCCGGACGTCGAGCCCCGCGGCCCGGATTGAGGCGGTAAAGGAGCTTACCGCCGCTGGCATTCCTGTGAACGTGATGGTCGCTCCCATCGTGCCGGGGCTGAACGATACTGAAATCCCCGCGATTCTCGAAGCTGCTGCGGAATCTGGAGCCGTCAGTGCCGGCTATACCCTCTTGAGATTGCCGCACGCGGTGAAAGATATTTTCGTGGACTGGCTCAAGGAACATTTGCCAGAACACGCTCAGCGAGTTCGCTCACGCATTGAAGCTTGTCGAGGAGGCGAGTTGACCGATTCTCGTTGGGGGACACGAATGCGGGGAGAAGGAGTGATCGCCGCGACAATCGCTAAAACCTTTTCCCTTTTCCAGCGGCGTTATGGGCTTGAGCAGCGTATAGTTAAGTTAGATACCTCGCAATTTCGTGGTCCTGGCCAGAGTGGAAAATCGCAATTGCGAATGTTCTAAGTGAACGGGTTGAACTTGACTTCCGTAAAGGAATGGGAAGAATGCATAGATCAACTCTAGGACTCTCCTATCCATGCATCGACTTTTTCAACCAGTCCTGATTCTTATCCTTGCCACGTTTCTGGCAATTGGACCGGGTTGGTGTCGTATGCATTGTGCGGCAGCAAATGACTTTGGGGACTTTCCGGTTGCCACGTGCTGTCACGCGCCCAGTTCAACGACCCCGCAGCAGCACTCCCCGCCCAGAAGCACCGATTGCCGGTGCCAGATTCAACCAGTAACCAACGAGGTGCGTGGTCTTGTTGTAGACCATCCGGCACCGGTTTTGATTGGAAATGTCTTTTCAGCAGATGCTTCTCTCCAACCATCGATTCGCATGCCAAGTGTGGTTGCCTGGACTGGAACGGCATCTGTTCCGATTCACGTTCTGAAGTGTGTCTGGCGCTGTTAACGGTGCTCTGTCGACCGCCACTTTCTGTCTTCTAATTTTTCCCCTGGTCGACGTGCGCGGAAAGTCCGTGACGCGCTGATCCAATAGACACATTTCATCGACATTTAAAAATTAAGGACGTGACGATGATCACTAAATTTGTATTCGGTTCTCTGTTGGCACTCGGTCTTGGTTTCGGCGCGTTGGCCGTTCCTGGTTCGGCAGCATCGTCGGCACCCCAGGCCGACTGTTGCACATTAGGGCTGGCATGCTGCGAAACGCAGGAAGCTTGCTGCCTGGAAGCCAAGCCAAGCTGTTGTGCGGAAGGCCAGGCTTGCTGTGAAGCAGTTTCGGCTTGCTGCAGCAAATAGGGCTGATTTAAGCAATCAACTGGAATAACCAACGGCCCCTTTTCTTGGTTTCGGCCTCGAAAAGGGGCTTTTTCTATGCAAATGCAGTGCGCTTGGTTGAAGCCGGCAGAATAGGCAAGGATAATAAGCATCCCTCTCCAAGCCCCATCCACTCACTCAACTTAGGAGTTTCCTGCTCATGCAAAAATCGTCGCTCATGCTCGGTCTGTTGCTATTCTGTTTCACGGCAACCGTTCAGGCTGAAGAAGGTTGGATCGAACTGTTCAACGGCAAAGACCTGACCGGTTGGACCCAGAAGAACGGCACCGCGACCTACGAAGTGAAGGACGGAACGGTCCTAGGCACAACCAAGACCGGCAGCCCCAACTCGTTCCTTTGCACAGATGAAGAATACGGCGACTTTGAACTTGAGTTCGACGTCAAGGTTCACGACAAGCTGAACTCCGGTGTTCAGATCCGTTCGCAAACCAAGGGCAACACCAACGACGGTCGCGTGAACGGCCCCCAGGTTGAAATCGAATCAGGCCCAGCCGAAGCAGGCTACGTCTACGGCGAAGCAACCGGTCGTGGTTGGTTGACGCCAGAGGAACGACTCAAGAAGCATCCGCACTTCAAAAACGGTGAGTGGAACCACTTCCGTGTCGTTGCCAAGGGGCCTCGTATCCAAACCTGGATCAACGGCGAACCAATCGAAGATCTGACCGACGAAGAGATCTACAAGACGCATCCGAAAGGTTTCATCGGTCTGCAGGTTCACGGCATTGGTAAAGACCAAGGTCCTTACACTGTGCAGTGGAAGAACATCAAGCTGAAGAAACTTGCCGACTAGTTTCACGGTAGCTTGTTTGCTAAATCAATGAGAAGGCCGTTCCACTTGGGACGGCCTTTTTTCGTTGAATGAGGAAACACCACCGTGATTGCCGCACGACCAAAAGGATTAACCGCCTCCTGTTCGCGCATGATGCCAGTATTTCGGATTGTGCAAGGAAAATGCGAGTGAAAGGGGCGAATCTCCGGCGTTAAAGCCATTTTTCCTGAAGTCTTCCAGCGGATTGGCATGCTCATTGCCATTATCGTTTCTCAACTCAATTCGTGAATGATCGTCATTCGTCGACGAATGATGAATTCCAAAAGCGTTCGCAGCGGTGTTTGTGCTGCTGCGATCACGAATAGGAAATGCCCCCTTCTTACGAGAAAGGAATTTGAAATGAAGATTTCGTCCAGAAACTGGATTCTTGGATTGGTCGCGGCGACGGGCCTTGCATTCGCTGGCTCACTTAATGCCCAGGATGTTGGCGGCACGATCGATGCCGCTGGTGATACCGCAAGTGGTGAGGTTGAAGCTTCCGGAAACGCTGCTGCTGATGCCGTACCCGCTGCCACTGGTAGCGCTGAGGCTGGTGTTGAGGCCGCTGCTGACACGCCCAAGCCTAACACTCCTGATATTACCGATCCACCGAAACCAGTTGTCGATGCCAATGTTCAGTCTGACCTGGATGCCGCTGCGGAAGCACCTAAAGCAGACGTAGAGGCCGGTGTCGATGCAGATGCTAAGATGTCTCCACTATCGACTCCGCAAGCACCTACCCAAGGGTTAACGGATTCGCTTGAAGGTTCGACGAAAGCTCGAGTCGATTCGTCGGTTGATGCGAATGCACCGAAGTTGAATGCTGACCTTCCAGTCGCCCCAGCGGAGGCCGACATTGACGCCAATGTTGATGCCAACGTCAAAAGTCGAACTGACGTCGACGACAATCTGGATGCGAATTCGCGTCTGGATGCCGACGCGAGGCTAGACGCTGACGGTCGTGTCGATGCCCATGTGCGTAACCGCGGCGACATCGATCGTAACAGCGACCGAACGGCTCGCTGGCGTTTCAAGAACCAGAACGGTGTGTGGTGGTATTGGACGCCTGCCAATAGTTGGATGGTTTACCGTAACGGCGGTTGGGTCCACTATCATGGTCCAGGCTACGGACACGGTGGTGCTTGGTACGATAACTACCAACCACGTCAAACCACCGGTTATCGTGGAACGCAGTACAACAATGGATACTATTACCGCGATAACGACGGAATGCGGTTCTACTACGACAACGGTCGTCAGTACTACTACGATAACAACGGTCGTTACTACTTCGACGGTAGCAACCGCATGTACGATCGCCGATTCGCTGATCCTGACGTCCGCCGTGGTGCTGGCATCGGAGCTGACATTGGCGGAGCCATTGGTGGTCAGCAAGGTGCCCAGATCGGCGCTGGCATTGGTGCCGCGGTTGGTGCGGGTCGATAGTAGGGTAGTTTCGCAAATTGCATGAGAAAGCCCCGCGAAGAGCACTCTTCGCGGGGCTTTTTTCTGTTGTCAATCTGTAATTAGTTTTGCATTCCAAGCGTAAGCGACATGGGCTTGTTGCCACGGATGAAATCGATCTTCACCTTCTTGCCAGGCATGCAGTTTTGTGCACCGTAAGCTAACAAATCCGTTTCGCGGATGAGGTCAGACTTGCCATCGAAACGGACCAGGATGTCACCCTCTCGGAAGCCTGTGTTTTTGGCCAATGCATGCTTGCCATAGCGGCCGACCGAACGAATATGCAAGGCCATCTTGTTGGGATCGGTGATCCCCGCACGCTCACGTTGTTCAGGGGTCGCTTCTTCCAACTTCATGCCTCCCAGGATCATTCCCCGCATGGGCCATGCACCAACGCGCCATGAAAGATCGTCTTGTTGCCTCCAGCCTTGGGGGAGCTCGATTTGTTTCAGGACGTGCTGATCGTCACGCACAATATCGGCCTGGATTACGTCCTGGTCCTTCGCATGATGAAGCACCCACTGGATGTCCGCGATCGATAGAATGACTTGTCCGTTCAACGCAAAAACGCGATCGCCTGCCTGAAGCCCAGCTTTTTCGGCGATCGAACCCGAGGTGATTTCTTTAAGGGTATTCATCTCGCTTGGATCGATGATCATCCCGATTGCTTTGGGGTGCGGGTAGGGGAAGAGATACTCATCGGGAATTGCTTTCCCTCGGTCGCGAAAGAAGGTCTTTTGGGCGTCCCCAATCTGGTGGCAATGGATGCAACTTTTGACGACGTCCCCTTCGTAATTCAGCGAATCGGTGTATTTGTCCTTGAGCGAAGGGAACTTCTCAGGCGAGGCAAACAGAGGCGTGTCTCCATGTTTGCCGGCGAAGTAAGCCTTGTTTCGAGGATAGTTGGCGTGTAGCTTAAGTCCTGCGTCGAGCGCCTTGGTGAGGCCTTCAATCGAGACGTCGCTTGTCCAATCGGTGCGGTGCGAGCGAGTACCAAAGCGGCCATAGATTGTCTTGTCGGCGTTCATCAGAAAGACGGCAAACGATTGATCGTAGTCGTACTGAAAGAGATTCAGGTCGAGTCCGTTGGTGCCTACGATCCGTACGCGAACATATTGATCCAACAGCGGCCGCAGCACGGGGTCTTTCTCCATGATTTCTTCGTCGAGTTTGACGCACTCTTCGCAGGGAATGCAGCGTAAAACAACCAGCATCGGTTTGCCGGTCTCTTTGGCTTGTTTGATCCCTTCTTCAAACCCGTTGTAAATCCAGTAGCCATCCGAGAGGACCTTCTGGCGGTCCCCCAAGACTTTTTCTTCGCGGGTCAGCTTTCCTTCTTCCGCTACGAGTGGCAAGCCGCAGATAAGGCCGATTACGAGCGCGCAAGCGGAACGTGACATGAGATTCATCGAGGATCTCCGATAGACAAGACGAGTAGGTTTTAGAATTGAAAAGTGGCAGAGCCCGTTATCCTACAGACCCTAAGCTATGGCATGGGATTTCGAAAGCAGTACAGTCCATTCACGCTTCTAACGTAGAGTGAGTCGTCCAGGGGAACGGCTGATGCCTGAAACCCGGATGGGAAGTCGGCCTGGCTGATCTCGACGTACTCTTCCGGCGATGCTTTGAAAACGGTCACGTGTCCATCATCGGTAAACGCGTACAGATTTTCTCCAGCGCACGTGAGCGCAGCACGATAATTGCCGCCGATACGTTTAAGCCAATCAACGTCTCCGGTCTGGGCATCGCGGCAAGAGACGACTCCGTCGTCATCCAGCATGTAGATCTTGTCTTCAATGAAGACCGGACCGGGACGCAGTGGTACCCCTTTGCCGGCAGTCCATTTCACGTGGGTCGCGGTAACGTCGCCGCTGCCGGATGGGTCGACTGCCACCAACAGGTTCTTACCATGACCAGGGAAGATGTAGACCAGCCCGTGGCGATAGATCGGACGGATGGCCGCATTCATGCCGCCGTGTTGCACGCTCCACAGGATATCGCCGGTTTCGGGATCGAACGACTGCGTCTCGAACGCACTGGGATAAATCAACTGTCGACGTCCATTATGGTCGATCAGTAGACCCGTTCCGTACGCTTTCATCCAGTCGCCGTTGTCGGTGTTGTACTTGATGTTGCGATCGGTCTTCCAAACGGTCTTGCCGGTCTTCTTATCCAGGGCAACTACGTACTGCACATCGAAGCCATCGAACGCTACGTACATGTTCTTATCGTCAATAATAGGGGACGAAGCAGGTCCGCGATGATGATCGCAGGGAAGGTCGCGTCGCTCCCACAATTTCTTGCCGGTCTTGGTGTCGAGACAAGTCGTACCATAGCGGCCGAAGTGAACGTAGATGCGTCCCTCTTCGATGGCCGGTGTGCAAGAGGCGTAGCTGTTGGTCAGGTGCGCTTCATCGACTTCGTCGTTCTCGAACAACAGAAGGTCGAACAGTTTCTCGCCGGTGTTGCGGTCGTAGCAGAGTGCGGATTGCTTCTTACCATCTTCGGTGGCGGTCGTGATCCAGAGTTGATCTCCCCAAACGACCGGAGAAGACCAGCCTCTGCCGTGTGGTTCGGCCTGCCAGGCAATGTTTTTCGGGTCGCTCAGGTCGGTCGGAACGTTGGCCGAAAAGTTGGCTCCATTCCCATCCGAGCCACGAAATTCAGGCCAATTGTTGTCAGCCGACAAGGTGTTCCACGAAAGCAGTGCTAGGCATAAAGAAAGGTAAATCGGCAGACGCATTCAGCAATACCCTTAACAAGGTTAGAGCGGGGAGGATCATTGCGCAAGGCGGAGGGAAGTCACATTATCGCCAGCATGCTCTAGCCGAGTCAACTCAAATGCCCTTCATTCAGAGGACATTGCATCTACAATAGCGGGAACAGAGAAGAAGCATTAACGCACCATCAAGAGGCATTCCGGTGGAATTTGAAGGTTACATTTTTGACTTGGACGGCACATTGGCCGATACCATGCCAGCCCACTACTTGTCGTGGCGTCAGATCACGCAGAAGCATGGGCTGGAGTTCTCTGAGGATCGCTTCTACTCACTTGGGGGAGTTCCGACGGAGCGTATTTTCAATATTCTGGCCGAAGAGCAGGGCAAGACGATCAATGCCGCTGAATGTGCCCACGAAAAAGAGAATGCCTTCGTTGACCTGATCTCGGAAGTAGAGCCCATCGAGCCGGTCCTGGAAGTCGTTCGCTTGAATCACGGGAAAGTGCCGATGGCCGTTGCGACCGGGGCCATGCGATGGGTGATGGAACGGATTCTCAGTCAGTTAGAGATCACCGACTATTTCCAAGCGTTCGTATGCTCGGAAGACACTATGCGTCACAAGCCGTTCCCGGATGTCTTTTTGGAAGCGGCCACGCGGCTGGGGGTTGCTCCGGAAAAGTGCTGCGTCTACGAAGATGCTCAACTCGGAATCGAAGCAGGTCAGGCGGCCGGAATGCACGTGATTGATGTCCGAGAATTTCACACCCCACGGCGGATCACGGCCGGGGCTTAGTTGCTGTTAAAATTCATGCTTACCAACATCTATCATCACAAAATCGATGTCGTAACCGACGATATCGACGTGCAGGGGCACGTCAATAACCTCGTCTACTTGAAGTGGATGCAAGATGCAGCCGTGGCTCATTCTTTGGAGAAGGGATGGGGGCATGACGAGTATGGCAAGTTAGGTTGCAGTTGGGTCGTTCGGGCCCATCAAATCGAATATCGCTACCCAGCGTTCGAGAACGACCAGTTGGAGGTTGTTACCTGGGTTGATTCGTTTCGGCGTGCTTCGTGTGTTCGTAAGTACGAAATACGCCGAAAGAGCGACGACAGGATTCTCGCCGTCGCACAAACCAATTGGGCGTTCGTCGACCTGGAAAAACGGATGCCGGCTCGGGTTCCCCCCGAAGTCATCGAAGCCTTCAAATCGGACCCCCTGGCTCAAACGTCGTAATGCTTCCGAAAGCTAGAGTGTGCAAATGTTAGGTCGTAGGATGGCTACGACGTCTTCGGCGATAGCCATCTTTAAGCTACTCGAACTGTGAAAACTCGTCACCGTAGAAGATTGGGGCCTTGCCCCAATCGGGTTCATATTCCCCATGCGCGACAAAACGGTGGAATGAGGACCAAGGCCAATCCTTTACAGATGTAACGACTCCATGCTTCAACGGATTGATATGGATGTAGTCTGCGCAACGTTTGAGATCTTGCTCATTCGGAATGAGATGCTCGTAGAATCTACGCTGCCAGACGCTGTACTCTTTTGGCAAACGCCCGCGCTCAATCGACGAATCGTTGGCTGCAAGTTGCTGCGAAAAGCGTCTTTTGATGAGCCTTCAACGCGTAGAGAAATCGTCATCTTTCTGGGGTAGCTGCCAGATCGTGTGGAGATGGTCAGGAAGTAGCACGAAGGCAAGAATATCGAAGGGACGTTTGCAACGCACGTTCTCGATCGATTGGCGCAGGATTCGGCGAGAACTGGCAGTTGTAAGTAGCGGTCGTCTTTGCGCTGTGACCAGAGTGAAGAAGTTGATTCCTCCTGGTTGTTTAGCTCGAAGATATCGCCCCATTGAACACGCTCCGCATTCAGCCTAACACTTGGCATAAATCTCGGGATTCCAGCCAGGCCACTTTGGGTGGAGCAAGCAAACCCATCCTACGACCATTTTTTTAGTTTTATTTCACCCGAATGCCAAAGCATTTTGTCCATACAATCCGCATTTTCTGATTTCTGCGGTCAATTCTTGGAATCGAAGCTAAGGGGTTCCTATACTTAGGGATAGGTTTCTTTTTCCCTACCTTGCTGGAAGTTGCCGGTGCCGAGCCACAGCCACAATAAGCCGCATTACGCGTCGCTTATCATCGCAGCGATGATAACGATGGGTAGTTGCGTGGTGGCTCAGGCCGAGATCTTTCATTTGTCCAGTGGTGGGACGGTCGAAGGGAAGCTCCTGAATCCGGATGAATCGCCGCGATCGACCTTCCAAGTCCAGACCGATAGCGGGACGCTCGTTCTGGGGCGAACAACCGTGCGCGAGGTGGTTGCCTTCTCGGCCCAGTTGAAGCAGTACGAAGAGTTTCTGCCCCGCATGCCAGACACCATTGAAGGCCAATTTCAGATGGCCAAGTGGTGCGATCAAAACAACTTGCCGGAAAAACGCGACTACCACTACAACGAGATCCTCAAACGCGAGCCTGACAACGTCGAAGCACGTAAGGCCTTGGGGTACGAGCGATTTCGGAACAAGTGGATCATTCGCGAAGACTGGATGCTCAGCCAAGGTTTTGTTCGCGATGGTGGACGCTGGCGGTTTCCGCAAGACGTCAAACTAGCCAAGAACGATCAAGACATCGAATATCAACAAATCGAGTGGCGGAAGCAGGTGAAAATCTGGCGGTCGTGGCTCAAGCGTGGTGGCGAGAAAGCCCAGGAAGCTGCCCGAGAACTGCAAAAGGTCAACGACCCTAATGCCGGTCTGGCCGTGATTGAGACGCTGGAGGATGAAAACGTCCCAGCCGTGCGAGAACTGCTGGTGGATGCCCTTTCCAACATCAATACACCACAAACCACTATGGCCCTGGTGAAGCTGGCCGCGAACGATCCCAACGACTCACTCCGCGATCGAGCAACGATTGGGCTTGAGAAGCGAGACAATCAGGTTGCCGTTAGCTATCTCATCGGACAACTGAAAAGCTCTGACAATCAGGTTGTGAACCGCGCCGCGATTGTCTTGGGGCGACTCAAGCACCCTGCGAGTATACTGCCGCTGATGGATGCCCTGGTCACAACGCACAAGTTTCAAGTGACCCGCGGCACGCAGCCAGGTCGAACGAATGCCGCGTTCGATAGCAACGGCGGAGGTGGCATGTCATTCGGCCAGGAAAAACCCCGGATCATCGAGCAAGACCTTCAGAATCAAGGGGTCCGTGTGGCCCTGAAGCAGGTCCTCGAAGAGGAAGTCGACTACAACTTCGACGAAGCCGCCTGGAAGACCTGGTTCGCCAACAAGAAGATGCCGCTCAACGTCGATCTTCGACGCGACTAATCGGCATTAAGCTTTTGCGAATCGCTCGGCCTGTTGACGGATGTCGACCCCGACCATTTCTTCCCAGGCAGCAATCAAACGCTTGAAGATTGGACCCGGTTTACCCACGCTGATCGGCTTTCCGTTCCATTGATTGCACGGCACGATGCATGGTGAAGTACTGGTGAGTAAGACCTCATCGGCGGTCGCAAAGTCTTCCGGCGTAAGCTGCCGATGCGTAACCGGAATAGCCATTTCGTCGGCCAATTTTTCTAGCGTTGCGATGCTAATACCAGGCAGCACCAGATCGGCCGGTGGAAGCTCGAGACCCGTATCGGGGTGATATTTGGCGATGTTGGCCGTAGTGGCTTCCATCACATATCCGTCTTGATCCAACAAAACGGCCCTCGCGTCGGGGGCTTCACGCTTGGCTTCCAGGTCGGCCAGGTAATAATGCACGCGCGAGCGGACCTTCAATTCCCGCGGCCAGCATTCGACGGGCGTTTGACGTGTTTTAGGGACGATAAGGGGCTGTCCCGCTTCGTACAGGTTGGCAAACGTCTCGAACGCAACCATCTGTGTATGAACGGCCAGACGCCCCGTTTTGTGAGGACGATACAGCTGATCCATTGAGCCAGGCGTCACGAAGATCGTAATGCCCAAATCCGCCCCCGCAGGCAGTAGCGGATAGTTGTGCTCGATGATTTGATGAATCACATCGGTGAGTGACTGGCGCGATTCAGGCGACTGGACATCAACAATCTCCAGACTTTTCCAGAGACGATCGAGATGCTGTTCCAGGCGAAACACTTTGCCGTTGAACGTGCGACACTGCTCGGCGATGGTCGTGCCCAGCTGAAACCCGGCATCGTTCAAGGGAATGGTAAGTTCACTGCGTGGAACCCAGGTCCCTTCCCAATAAGCGATCGGCTGAGCCACAGTCGTGTCCTTTCAAAGCGGAAATGCATTGCGATCGAACGTCGTTACGATCGAGTCGAGCTTACCGCAGATGACTGGTCGGGGGAAGTTGCCGAGTCGTCATCTTGTGGGGTTGTGGTCAATTGAACCAGGTTGCCCGGTTGAGACTTCGCACCACAGCCAGAACCACAGCCCCCACCGCATGCCCCGGCAGCCCCTTGGATGCCACGAAAGATCGTCCAGCCAATATAACCGGCGGCCGAAGCGACGATGACCATTACGATTAAGTTCTGCCACATGGAAAACTCCTCGGTCCAATCGTTGCCAGTCGGTTCACAAAGTCAAATTCATGTTTCTAGTTAGTAGCTAATTCAGCAGTATCGCGGCGGATACCTGGTAGGTGATCAAGGCACCTACGTAGGCGAGCACGGTCATATAGACGAAGGTGAAGATTGGCCATTTCCAGCTGTTGGTTTCTCGCTTGATCACTGCCAGGGTGGCAGCACACTGGGCACATAGGGCGAAAAATACCATGATCGACAAGGCCACCGGAATGTTAAACACGTTCTCGTCGGTGCCTGCCCACTTGGCATCCTTGATGGTTTCGCGGAGCGGGGCAGATTCTTCGTCTTCATCGCCACCCAGGTTATAGAGAACGCCCATCGTGCTGATGATCACCTCTCGAGCCGGGAACGAGGCGATCGCGGCGCTGCCGATTTTCCAGTCCCACCCCAGCGGCCGGACGATCGGTTCGATCCAGTGACCCGCCATGCCAAGAAAACTGCCGCGAAGCAGCTCGCCGTCGATCTGATTATTGATTTCAGTCAGACGCTCTTCGATTTGTTCGGCTTGTTCTTCGCTGGCACCTTCTAGTTGATTTTCCAACTGGGCGATCTCAGCGGCAAACGGAGCCGTGGCTGCCTCTTCGTTGCGTGGGAAATACGACAGGGCCCACACGATGACAGTCATCGCGAAGATCAGCGTTCCGGCACGTTTGACGAACGCCCAGCCCTTTTCCACCATCACCATCAACACGCCGCTAATCGACGGGAACTTGTAGCTGGGAAGCTCCATCACAAACGGTGGCGTTTCGCCTGGCAGGATCGTTCGCCGCAGCACGAATGCCACGCCGACGGCCGCCAAAATCCCCAGCAGGTACATGCTGAGCATGACCAGCGTGTGTAGCGAGAGGACCCCACCGATTGTTTCGTCGGGAATGAATGCCGCGGTCAGCAGCACGTAGACCGGCATACGAGCACTGCAGCTCATCAGCGGAGCCACCAGGATGGTGATCAGGCGATCGCGGCGATTCTCGATCACGCGCGCGGCCATGATCCCGGGAATGGCACAGGCAAAGCTGGACAGTAGCGGAATGAACGACTTACCGCTCAGACCAATTTTGCTGAACAAGCGATCCATCAAATAAGCTGCCCGGGCCAGGTATCCGCAGTCTTCTAAAATGGCGATAAAGAAGAACAGAATGCAAATCTGAGGCAAGAATACCAACACCCCCCCAACGCCAGCGATGACGCCGTCGATAAGCAGTGATTTAAACGCCCCATCGGCCAGGTTGGCATCGACCACTCCGGCGATGATCTCGAAAAACCCTTCGATGTACCCCATCAGGTTTCCGGCTACCAGGTCGCTGAAAACTGCCTGGAACATAAGGGTCATGATCAAGATAAAGAAGACCGTTCCACCAATGCGATTGGTCAGAACCCGATCGATACGGTCGGAGAGGGTCACCTTGCGGGTTGCTTCCCGAGTGACGATTCCATCGAGAACGCCTTGAACCCATTTGTATCGCGAGATCGCTTCAATAGCAGGTACCGGCTGGCCAAGCTCGGCCAGTTGATTGCGGGATTCGACAATCCAGTTGTGCAGGGCCCGGCCGCCGCTGGTAAGCTCTTTCTCGAGGTAACCGCTCGTGTCTAGCAGTAGACGTTCGGCCAGGTATCGGGTTGCTTTCGCATCGTGCTCTTGAAGCTTGGCATGCAGTTGACCGACCTTGTCGCGAAACTCTTCCGGGAAAGGGCTTTCGACCGGAATACTTTCTCGATACAGCAAAGCAACGATCGAATCGCGCAATTGATCGAGCCCTCCGCGGCGGTTGGCCTGGGTGGACACGACCGGCACGCCCAACCGCTGTGCCAGCTGGATGACATCCACCGATATCCCTTTGTCCTTCGCGATGTCCCCCATGTTCAGGGCTACTACGGTCGGCAGGCCGAGTTCCTTGACCTGGCTGACGATGTACAAATTGCGTTCGAGATTACTGGCATCGACAATCACCAGCACGGCGTTCGGCTTGGCTTCGTTGGCCTGTCGACCAAGCAGAACGTCAACCGTCACCATTTCGTCTGGCGATCGCGGAGCGAGACTGTAGGTGCCAGGCAGGTCGATCAGTTCGACTTTCTGTCCCTTATGCGTGAATGAACCGTGCTTCTTTTCGACGGTCACTCCGGGGTAGTTGCCGGTCTTTTGACGGATGCCAGACAACGCGTTGAAGAGGGTCGACTTGCCGGTATTAGGGTTTCCGACCAGGGCGACGTTCAATGTTCGAGCAGGTGCGTCGACAGACATTCAGTGGACTATTGGGGTTGGCTGCGTTGGGGAATCTGAGGGAAGTCGCACTTGGCAACAGGCAGGGCGCGAGGACGGTATTTGTTGAAGAACTAACTCACGAGTTCCACCAGGTCGGCTTCCGTCTTACGCAGGCTCAGGTGGTAACCGCGAATCTCCACCTCTAAGGGATCGCCGAAGGGGGCCGAGCCGATCATCTTCACGCTGCAGCCAGGAGTCATCCCCATTTCCATGAGTCGCACGGCCGCCACGTTAGTGGCATCGATCGAGGCGATAACGGCTTCCTGGCCGACCGCAAGCTGCGACAACTTCGACATAGTGCTTAGTCCGTACTGACCAGAATATTCAAGACGTCCGATTGTCGAAAACAGAGCTTCGACTGTCCTACACGCACGATGCAGGGACTGCCACTTTGAAGCATCTCGACTTCCGTTCCCGTCTGAAGACCCATCTCGGCCATGCGCTTGACATCGTCCTGCCCACCAACGACTTGCGAAATCCGCACAACGGACCCAGGTTGAACCATGTTAAGGGGGATATCGGGGAACATCTCTTGCCTGCTAATTGAGAGTAATTCTCATTAGAGAAATCTTAACTGAGTCAGGCCTCTGTGGCAAGGTGCTGATTTGTGCATAAAAACCCTAGGGAATTACTTGGTTTAGTCGTTTGAACCGCTCTTCCTCATAAGCATCAAGGTCAAACGCTTCTTCCGTAAAGTACGTGCCGCCTATGTTTAGCCCAAAGCAGCAATCTTCCCCTTGGATAATGCTGTACCCGTTGCCACAGCTATGGAAACGACCTTCCATGCCTGTGTCGTGCTCAACCGCGTCGAGAAGTTGTTGCAGCGTTACGGTCTCGTCGGGGAGGTGGACAACTTGGAGCTTCTGGGCGTCAGGAAATGAGAAGTTGATCGTAAATTGGCGGTCAACGTTTGAGCTTGAAGTGAGGTAAGCTAGTTCGCCAAGCTCGATTCTCTTCAAGGGGAAAGTCTGCTCGCGACCTAGGTATTGAAGTTTCGTCTTAGTAGGCTCGTACGATGCGGCGGCGTAAACAATAGCCGCAAAGGTGCACGCTCCTACGAGATTCCCAAAAAGCGGTAGAGCAGGAAGACGCTTGTCTCGCCGTGCATTCGAACGCATATGGAACAAAATCACCCAAACCAACGGTACGAGCAGCATGAACATGATGTTCAGGACAAACACCGTGCCAAGAATGATGGGCAGCACGATGTCGAAGCCGATCGAAAGAGAATGTCGCGGCATGAAATTCACCAGGCAAAAACCGTCTGAACGACTGGCCAAACTCAGTTCGATTTCACCATCTGCACCATCGCTTCTCCAAACGCGTGACCGATGTTAAAGAACGTGTCAGCCCGGCCGTAGTAGTGATACCCGCCGTCGAATGACTCGCCGTCACTCACGATGTAGGGGCTCGTTTTTACGAAGGCAACGTTCCCTTTGAATTCCGGCAGTTTAGATACGTCTTCCTGCATCTTTCGAAACGCGAAATGTTTTTCCGCATAGCGTTTCTCCGGCTCGACTCCTTGTTGGCCTAGTTCGCCGATCACGATCGGCAGATTCGGGGCATCCAGGTCCTTGCGAACATCACGAACGAGGTTCTCCAGGTTCTTCCCGTACTCGTCCATCTTTTTCTGGTCGATAATGTCGTTGAAGCCTTGGAAGAAGACGAAGCCGGAAAGTTCGTAGCCATCTTCCTTGTTGTAGTCGGGGACAATCTTGTCGATGCCAGTCAACGATTCCTTCACGATGCGAAGGGTATCGCGGTACGCTTCGCCGTACGTTTCTTCCGGCAGCGGTTCAAGTTCTTTCGTCTGCTTGTTGCGCTGGGTGTAGTCCCCTTTGCCGGAGCTTGGTGGACGAAAACGAACCGCCAATGCTCGGCCTCCCCAGGCACACTTGATGATCAACACCTTCTCATCAAATGCATTGCCAACAACATGCCCGAACTCGAGTTCCGGGCCAAAGCGATTGGTCGGAGTGCCGTACCCCAGCCCCAGTTTGCCTTGTCCGCGGTCGTCGTTGTACTTGATGAATACGTCGTTGCGTTCCACCCAGCCGTTGTCGTCACGCAGGTGCTGATAGGCCTTGGCCGTGGCGGGATCTGCGAGCAGTTGCTCCAGATGCGAGATCGCCCCTTTCCCTTCCATGTTCGATTGACCGCACAGGATAAAGACTTTCACGGGAGCGGCGATCGCCCATGAGCTGACGCCCAGAGCGAACAACATGGCCAAGACCATTGCGGAACGTTTCATAACGAGATCTCCAGGCATCGGGGCGAAGGGCTACGGTGTGATCGGTTTCGGCTTTCCCGCTGGAACAAGCTGTTGTCCATCCTTCTCTAATTGAGCTTTGAGCAGCGGATAAGGCAGGTCTTGTAATGCCACCTTCTGATCGATCGCCAAGGCTGCGGCGGTTGCCGAGCTTTGACCGAGGATCATGAAGACTGGCTCCATGCGGATGCTGCCGAAGGCAATGTGGGAACTGGACAAGCAACAAGGGACAAGCAGGTTCGCGGTTTCGCCACGCTTAGGAATCAGCGAACGAAAACTGACGGCGTAACTGCCACCGGTGGCGACTTGCACATCCCCTTCATTCTGCACAGTCCCCTCCGCAGTGACAAAACGCTGCACGTTGTGCGAATCCATATTGTAAGAGCCCAGACCGACGCTGTCGTCACAAATCCGCAGCCGCCGACAATCGTGTTCCGTTTGCACATAGTCGGAAACCATCCGCCTGGCCTCGCGTACGTAGATCTGATAGGGCCAGTGATCGTTATCGGCGAACTCGTCCTTGGCTAGTCCCCACTGCGACATCTCGTCGCGCACCTCTTGGGGAACGCGGGGATGGTTGGCCAGGGTCCACATCAGCCCTTGCTGGTAAGTCAGATGCTGATGCAGGATGTTCTTTCGCTGCTCATAGCTGGCTTCAGGGTAGTCGTAGTTCATGCCGATGTTGTCGGTCGAGAACGCTCCGTTGTTGTTCGTGTCGGTCTTGCCGTTCGGGGCCGGAGCCGGGTGCAGCGGCACGCGCGGATCGCCAGCTTCGTAGTTGCGGAAAAGAAGCTCGTAGACACTTTCGTCGTAGCCTTCTGGCTTGGCAAATGGAACGCTGTTTTCAGGAACCAGGGACATGCACATGCGGTAGCAATAGGCTTGCACGCGATTGTCGGCAGACCCTTCCTCGCCTGGTCCTTGGTTATGAACACCCCACACCAGGCCGCTGCTGGGGTCGCCTGGCTTCACGTACGGATCAACGGCCACACGGAAGCGATGGTTCTTGGTGTTCTGAGCCACCTCGACTCCATTGCCGACTTCGCCATACTTCGCGTTACTTTCCCGCCCGATGGTATACGTCACGCCAGCGGCGGCCATCAGGTCCCCTTCATAGGTCGCATCAATGAACATCTTGCCGGCCAGGGTTTTGCCGGAGAGGGTTGTGATCGAGGCGATCCGCTGACCATCCATGCGGACTCCTTTCTCGCGATCGAGCCACTCGTCGCGGAGGACTTCGATCTTGCTCTCAGCAATGAACTGCTCGAACACGTTTTCCGCAACATGCGGTTCGAATACCCACCATGTTTCGTTCTTCGGATCGGATGCTCCATGGGCTTCCCGCTGGGCCAGGTAGGCCTCCGGCGTTTGATGCGGCCACGCCTGAGCCTGGGCATAGTGCAGGTAGACGCGATGGTAAAACTCCTTCGCGATACCGCCGATAGCATTCTGTCGACCGCTATCGGTTCGTCCCAAGCCGCTACTGGAAAGCCCGCCCAGATGCGTGTCCGGGCTGATGATCACGACCGACTTACCCATCTGCTTGGCCTGCACCGCGGCAGCCACTCCGGCACTCGTTCCGCCGTACACAACCAGATCGTACGACGGTGCCTGCTGAGCATATCCGGAAGACGGATAGAGCAACAAAGCAAAGAGCAGGGCGATAGAGATGTTACGTGGTATCATCTTAGGCGAGGTCCAGGCTGGGAAATGAAACAGGGGCAGTGAAGAAAAAGAGGAGACGTTACTTCCAACTGAAGTTGGGATAGATCACTTCAAATAGTGTCATGTATTCGACGATGATTGTCACCACATAAAATACCGACAGCCACTCAATGTAGCGGGGAGGAATGAGTTTGAAACCTAATGCACAAGCTCGACCGATCGTGACGGCGATGGTCATGGGAACCATCGGGATAAACAAGATAAACCCAAGTATTCCCCCAACGAATTGAGGGAGCATCATTAAGAGAGGTAGCATGGCGTAGGGAAGCAGGAGCGAGCACCACGCCAGAATTCGCAGAGCCGACAGCGAACTGACTGGCTTCGCTGCCGGTTGCGGCGGAGCATACGGGTTCGGTTCTGCTTCGCTCAAATGAGGCTGCCTCGCTTGGCTTACTTCTTGTTCAACCAGATGTAGCGAACTTCAATCGCCCCGTCGCCAGGGATCTTCAGCGCCGACAGAGTCAACGTATCACGCCCCTTGGGAAGCTTGAGCGAACCAAGCGAAAACGGTTTGAAATCCTTCACCGGCGATTCGGCACCACGATCGAACCGGTCTCGCTCGGGACCGTAGCTTTCGGGATCGTGTGCTTGTTTGATCGTGGCCGAGGTTTTCTGCCCCAGTAGTTCGGCCTGGATCTCGACGCCGACGTTTTCCTGTGGGCAGGTATAGTAGATGATCGCTTCGTACTCGCCCGGCTCACCTACTTCGACATCCCACGTCACGGTGTCGTTGGCCGTCTTCCAATTGGTGAAGTAAGAACAGTTCGGGGCGTTAGCGCTACGCTTGATGCCCCCATGGCCGTTCCCATCGCGGGCCGGTAGCGGCGTGTTCTCCGTGTAACCCACGGTAAAGGGGCGATCGTCCTGCGTGGGAAGCATCTCCGAGCGATACTGCTTGGCAACTGCTTTCAGTTGGGCCAAGACTTCCGGATGATCCTTGGCAACGTTCTTGTATTGTCCACGGTCGCTGGTGATATCGAATAGCTGTCCATCGTTGTCGAGTCGATACGTTTGATTACGCACGCTGACTTGATTGTTACGTGAGGCGATGAGATAGCGATCTTCCCACTCGGCGGTGTCTTGTGTCAGCAGTGGCTTAAGGCTGATGCCGTCGATTGGTTTGGGGAACTCCGATTTGATTCCAGCAAAGTCAAGCAAGGTAGGCAGCAGGTCGACGGCACCGGCGATTGGCTCAATGGTTCTGTCTTGAGGAATATGCCCTGGCCAACGAATGATGCACGGAACGCGTGTACCACCTTCATCGAGCGAGCCTTTGCGACCTTTCATCCCCCCGTTCCAGCGGAAGCTATTGGGTCCGTTGTCGGCGAAGTAGATGACGATCGTGTTATCGGCCAGGTCGAGTTGATCGAGCTTCTTTAGGATGCGTCCCACGTTCCAGTCAATGTTCTCGCACATGGCCAACGCGGCGCGGGTCATGCCGAGTTGTTCCTTTTGGGGATCTCGATTCTTCATCTCGGGATCCATGTTGGCGAACTTGTCGTAGAACTGATCGGGAACCTGCATCGGCGAATGAGGCGTGCAGTACGGGACGTAGCAGAAGAATGGTTTGTCCTTGTTGTCTTCGATAAACTTCATGGCGTGGTTAGTGAAGTCGTCGGATACATAGTCATCGCCGCGGACGAGTTGGTTATTGTGATCGAGTTCCGGGCTGAAGTAATGCCCCCAGTGACCCGAGCAGAAACCGTAGTACTCATCGAAGCCGCGGGCATTGGGGTGGTAAGGGAACTGCATGCCGTTGTGCCACTTGCCGAAGGCCCCGGTCACGTAGCCTGCTTCTTGGAAGTACTGGGCAATTGTCTTCTCGTCGATGTTCAAACGTTCCTGTCCGGTCGAAACACCGCGAACGCCAGTCCGGGCATAGAACCGACCGGTCAGCATTTCAGCACGTGTCGGTGCGCACAGGTGGCAGACGTAGAAGTTCTCGAACAGGGCTCCCTCTTTCGCTAGTTGATCGATGTTGGGCGTGGCGAGGTTCTTATTGCCATGCACGCTCAGATCACCCCAACCTTGGTCGTCGGTGAGGATCATTACGACGTTGGGTTTCGTGGCGTCGGCGGCATACGCGAACGTAGGCAAAAACAGGCCAAAAGCGAGCAGGAGTAGCGAAAAAAGACGTGGCATGATGAAACCTTCAGTCGTGAAGGGGCATAGATTGGTGGGCTTCAGATGCACGCTATTGTCCTCGCCTGAAAGCCGCCGGTCAAATTGAGACCACGAGGATTCCCCTGCTTGTGACCCTATTTTTTCAGATTTCTCGATGATACGTCCCGTTGTTTGTTCTGTTCTGTTTTTGTGCTTCGTAGCCACTGCGCTGGGCCAACAGCGAGCATCGCTGATTGATCCTCAACAAAAGCTGGGAGGCTGGACGTTCGACAACGGTAAAGAGTTCCCCGGAGCAGTCGGGCACTTGGAACTCAAGCAGGAAGAAATGCCAACGCTCGTACTGCACGGTGACTTCTCGAAGGGGGGAATGTACGTCCAGGCTGCCAAACATTTGCCAGACATTCCTATCGATACGGTAACGTTTGAAGTGAATGTCCCACGCGGTGTCGAGAAACTGACGACGCGTCTGATCGATGGTACGGGGCAATGCCACCAATTGAATATTCGCCTGGGGGATAAAGGAGGGTGGCAACAATTCACCTTCCCGGTGGCACGCTACTTTGCTTCACTCGAAGCCGGAGCACCGATGGATATCGTGACCGGCTACGAGAAATGGAGCGGCGCAAACGATGGTCGTTGGCATCAGCCAGGGAAGTTGCTCGTCTTCCTCGCCGGTCGCGAGGCACTCAAGGAAGGGAACATTGCGATCCGCAACGTGATGCTCTTGCCGACAGCACCCAAAGTCGAAATCGCGAAATCGATTCGCCTGGATGACGTCGGAGAAGAAGGGACCGGCACGTGGCAATACAACAACGGAAACGAGTTTCCTGGTGCCAAAGGCAGCCTCGTCATCATCGAAGGACCCCGCAGCGACGAGCACGCACTTCGACTTAGTGCTGACTTTAGTGCCGGAGGGCGTTATGTTGGCGTGCGTAGCAGCTTCGCACAGCTCGATGTCAAACAAAGCAAGTCGATCGAACTTCAAGTACGCTCCGATGAAGTGAAGGAGTTTTCACTGCGTCTGGTCGACAGCAGCGATCAAACCCATCAGCGGCATGGTATTGCGATGGTCGCCGATGGTCAGTGGCACGCCATGACGATCGACCCCGTGCAGATTGCCGGTGGCGAACATTGGGGAGGGGCCAACGACGGCAAGTGGCACGGGGCGGTCAAGCTGCTCGAAGTAATGCTCAATGGCCGTTCGTCCGAGTCACCTATGATGAGCCTCGACTTGGGGGACATCCGCATGGAAGCGATCGTCGAAGGGGAACGCTCACGCAGTGCGTGGACCGAAGGCTTCGACGGGGATGCTACTGGCTGGCAGACGCAAGGTGACGTTCGCATCGATTCACAGTTGTCCCTGCAACGCTCCCTCGAGAAGCTTCAGCAACCTACGCTGGCTGACAGCTCGCTATTTCCCGTGCAGCAGGGAACTTGGGAATTTGCCTATCGCTGGCGATCGAAGCTGCATTCGCCAGATAACTCGTTTCATGGAGCGGTTTCCATCAAGACTTTCGATGTCGATGGTAACCTCCTGGCGACCTTTCCCCTAGCGATTGGTTACGGTGAGAACGATTGGGAGCAGGTTAGCAAGTTGGTCAAGCTTCCTGCCAAAGCGAAAACGGCCCAATGGGAAGTGCAGCTGAACAAGGCGTATGGACAGTTTGCGATCGACGATCTCTCGGCAGCCCGGCTGGTCGTGCAACCGGCCGAACCGAGTGTTGAAAGTATTCGCATTGCCACGAAAACAGTGGGGAATCTGTTCTATCCCGGCGATGCTATTGAATTTCAAGTAACCGTCCCCACCACCAAAGCACTACAGCCGAGCGATCGCGAGCTTCAGTGGGAAGTCCGCGACTATCAAGGCAAAGTGGTAGCTCGGCCCACGGATGTTGCGCTCGTCGCTGCCGAAGGAAAACGGCAGCGGGAATATCAGGCCAACCTATCGGTAGAGGCCAGCGAATTAAATGTTGGGCAGTTTTACGAACTACACGTTTCCGTCCCGCAAGGAGAAGGGAACCCGATCACCGAGTTCTCCGGTTTCGCGATCCTGCCAGAAGCGGCGAGCAAGCAATATCGCCCCGAGCAAATTCCCTTCACCATTCGCAACTGGGATAGCCGCATCGGAGATTACTTTTACCTGGCCGATCGCTTAGGGCTACGGATGATGGGCGTGTGGGGTGGCTGGTCGAACAAGCCTCCTTACAAGCCGCATCTGCCGGGACTGGATGTCGTGAAAAAACTGGATGCTAAGTGGGTGACCGGTACGCCTTGTTCGCAGGTCGAAGACGAAGGATTCAAAAGTGTGACCGAGGAGTCGCTACGAGAAGGGATGACCAACTTCCTGGAAGCTTACTCTGACCAGGGCCTCGCCATGATCGCGCTAGGCAACGAACCACACGGCAAGGGGCAAGTCGTGCTGGATAACGTGAAAGCTTACAAAACGGTCTACGAGGCAGTGAAAGCGTTCGATCCGGAGATCCACGTGATCGGTACGTCCGTCGAGCCGAACGAAGAGTATTTTCAGGCAGGCTATCAGAACTACCTCGACTCGTATGATTTTCACATTTACGAGCACTACACCAACGTTCGCCGCACGATGGCCGAGTATCGCGAGCTGATGCGCAAGTACGGCGCGGTGAAACCGATCCACTCGACCGAGCTGGGGCTCAACAGCCAAGGTCAGGCGCGGTTGGCCGTTGCTGTCGAGTTGATTAAGAAGTGCACCGTCTTCTTTGCCGAAGGGGGAGAAACGGTCAGTTGGTTTACGATCATGTATCCTGATAAAGACGGCAACGCCCGCGGCCAGTTCGGCGATGCTCACTGTGTGTTTGACTGCAAATTCAACAACTACAACCCACGTTTGGATGCCGTGGCATATTACCACATGATCAATAGCCTGGCCGTGAAGAAGTTCCAGGCAGAGAAACAGCACCCTGACGGGACGCAGGAGTTTCTGTTTGTCGATGACCAGGGAGAATGCCTGAAAGTCGTATGGAACGACAACGGCAAGAAAATTGTCGACCTTGGCGTCGCGGCGGACGCCAAGGTCGACGTGATCCGCATCGATGGTCTGAGGAAACGCATCGATGCGAATCGGGCATTGGTTTCAATTGAGGTCTCTGGTGAGCCTGTGTTGGTCTTGTATCGTCAGCCGAACAAAGCGGCCAAATAAGTGCTCCTACGACTCGGCCGGGGAGGGAAAAGGATAGGTTGCGTAGCCTTCCTCGGGGTAGGCAATCACAACTTCCCCTTGCCGCGATTTCGGTTTAGGAATCGGTACCGCATTGTGGGGAATGATTGGCGGCAGCGGTTCCAGCGAGGCCATCAGGTTGCCGCGAATCGTTTCTGAAATTTGATTCAACGGAAGGTGATTGAGCCGTGACTTGCTGAACGGGTTTTCTAATTCGACGCCAATTTGATCGAGGGCCAGTAACGGATAAGCCACCAGAAATACGATCAGCGGCGTCGCCACGCCTGCCGCGTCGACAATCGCGATCGGCAAGAACATCAGGTACAGAAACAGGAAGCGGCGGATCTTGATCGAAAACGCCGAGGCCAACGGCGTTTTTAAGATTCGCTCGCAGCCGCCGATGTGATCGATCAGTTTCGCTCGCTCCGATTCGGCTTGTAGAAAGTAAAAGCGATCCATCTCGCCAGAGTCGACGGCTTGCTTCAGCAGGTCTGCCACCCGGTGAATCGCGTACAACGGCATATGGTCGGCCTGGCTGAGCCGACGCGTTTCGGCTGTCCCGACGATCTCGCACATCCCTTGGATTTCGTCGAACTTGTGTTCCCCTCGCAGGCTATGGTGGCAAGTCGCCGAAAACGCAGCCACCCAACGCGTGTAGTCTTCTCGCCAGGAGGGATTCGTCGGGCCGTAAATCAGGCCAATTTGGGCCAGGTTACGTGACTGATTGACGATGCCTCCCCAGATCTTGCGTGCTTCCCACCAGCGGTCGTAGCCAGCATTGGTACGAAGAACCAAGAGCAATGCCAGGACGGCACCAATGTATTCGTAATGCGCGGTTGCCAGGCCGTTCTTCAAATGAAACGCTTCAAATAAAGCGTAGATGATCGCTCCGAATGCGGTAAAGCCAAGTAATCGCCCTGCCACTAGCGGAGTTACCGAGCCGTTGAGCCTGAAGACTTCCGTCCAAAAACCTTCTCGAATCATGTTCCTGCTTCTTTCATCCGTGGAATCGTACCGGGGGGATACTGGCGCGGTAGTTGGTTGGGTCATCCCATCAGGTACAGATCGAACTGCGTGTGATGGAGGAAATCTAAAGCGACGTGTCCTCGGATTCTCCTCCATAGCCCTGTTACACGCGGAACCCCCATGACGACGACGTCGGGGGCCCACTTGCGCGCGTAGGGAATGAGCACCTTGCGTGGTGAACCGGCAAGCCGTCCGACCTCGAGATCAGCGTGCCTGGCCTCGCAGTAGTCACGCATCGAGTTAAGGAGCTTCGACGAAGGATCGGCCGCCGCACCGACACCCAGCAGACGGCAATGGGCACTGCGTACTGGTTTTTGCGTCAGGAAGGTGCGAATCACGCGAGCCGACGATTCCGAGCCATCGTAAACAAGGAGAAATCGGTTCGGGTTCGTGTTCGATCCGCGCGAAATATAAACCGGCTGGCGACTTTGAACGACAAGCTCGATCAGCTCAGGGGCATTCAATTCACCAGGCAACTGACGAGCATGATCGGCCGATCGCGTGATCAGCAGATCGTGGTATTGCGCTTCGCGGACCAGGCTTTGAATCGGGTTCCCTTCGATGCCCAGCGTATCGAAGTCAATCTGGTAACGCTGGCCGACTTGCTCCATTTGCTGGTGCGAAATCCGTTGCCGTCGCTCGGCATGAGCGATTCGATGCGACTCGGAAACGGCATACGCGGCGGAGTCTAAGTGTCCAGCGTTTTGCAGGCCACTGGTATCCAGGGTGGAAAGGCCTCGCAGTCGCGCGGACGTGCGATGAGAGATTCTCGCTCCCAATTCAATGACTTGATCTGCTCCGAAGGATCCGCTCAAGTGAAGTAGCACTCGCTTAAGCACTGTGTAGCCTCTTCTGTCCGAAAGAATCATGCAATCACGAAGATCGTTTCATGCATTGGCGACCCAACCGTGGCTCGCGGCATGTAGAGTTATACGGAAAAGTCGAGTTCAGAACCCCCTATTTTCTTTCGTTGCCTGACATTCAAAATTTCTATGCTGGCGTCTGTCTTGGTCAGACATTTAAAATTTCTATGCAAGCAGGCTAAGGGGCGAAAACTATCCCTTTTCTTCATCAATTAAGCCGATGGCAGCGGACAAATGAAAGCTGATAGCTAGAATGTCAGGCACCCCTTAAGAGCTATCGCTGCCTTGGAATTCCGCAGGTGTCGCAGCCCCACGATACGAGCGGGAGCATTGGATAAACGAACTGATGATTGAGCGTCTCCAGGATTTGAATTTCCTGCACTTGTTCTATTTTTGGGTGGCCGTACGTCAGGGCAGTATTACGGCGGCATGTGATCACTTGCATCTTTCTCAGCCGACGGTGAGTTCCCAGATTAAGAAGCTCGAGAAATCGCTGAATCACGAACTGTTCGATCGAAGTGGGCGCGAACTACGGCTGACCGATGTCGGTTCAACCGTCTTTGAATACGCCGACGAAATCTTCTCGGCGGGGCGTGAAATGTTAGGTAGCTTACGCGGGCTGCCGTCGCAGCGGTCGCTACGGCTGAGTGTGGGCGTACCGATGTACGTGCCCAAACTGATCACCTACCGACTGCTGGAGGCCGCTCTCCGGTTTCCTGAACCGGTGCAGATTGATTACCACGAAGCCCCGATGGAACAGTTGGTGGCAGACCTTGCTCGGCATCGGCACGACTTGATCATCTCGGATCGATCGATTTCGTCCGACGGCAACAAGCGTTGTTTTAATCATCCGTTGGGGGACTGCGCGGTCGCGTTTTGTGCCGTCAAGCCAATGGCCGACCAACTGCGGGCAGACTTTCCCCAATCGCTGCAGCGTGCTCCGTTGCTATTGCCATCGCCACAAACGGAATTGCGACGCAATCTCGATCGATGGTTTGACGAAAACGATATCTGCCCGAAGATCGTGGCTCAGTTCGACGACAGCGCAATGCTCAAGGAATTCGGAAGAGGGGGGGCCGGCGTCTTTCCCACGCCAGCGGCCGTACTGGATCAGGTATGCCAGCAATACAACGTCGAACTAGTGGGAACACTTGAAGAGCTGCGAAGCCATTTCTTCGCGATTACCGCCCAACGGAAACTGCTGCATCCCGTGGTGATGGCCATCTCGGAAGAAGCCCCGAAGATCCTGTTTGATATACGAAATGGCACGAATCTCTTGAACGAACAGAATCCAAGTACTTCGTAGCCAGGCTCTACAGGACCTGTCACATTCGCCAGAATGCAGTAATGAGTTACTTTGTTCCTGTGAATTGCTTCATTGATAATTAACGTTTGTCGGCGATTGAATCTGCTAGAATCAGCCATTAGGGAACTAGCAGTGGTTGATGTGGAAAGGAACTCGCATGGCAACAACAGTGGCGATTATTGGGTTTCTTTTGGCGGCCTATTCCATTGTCGCAAACGATGCGATTCAAACCCTGGGCACTTTCTTAAGCTCCAATGCAAAACGCCCCTAGTGGGTTTTGTGGGATTTTGCCTGCACCAGTCGATCGTGTTTTGCGTTTTCTGTTGAGCCGCGAAGGACAACAAGCTTTACTTGATGCAGGCTACGTTCCCTTGTCCTCGGAATTGGCTTCGCAGCAGCAGGGAAAGCTTTCCGCGGAATATATCCTAAGTTGGTACGAGTAGTTTTTCATTGATGGCAAAAGATGATTATGAGTGACTCCAATCCTAGTGACGACCACGAACGCTTACACAATGAAATCCTCGATTCGCTAGACGAAGAGTTCGAAGCCGAATTGGAAGACGCGATGATGGATCGCGTGGGCTCGCGCGACGAAGCGATCGAAGAGGGGCATTTGTCGCGGAGAGTCTACTTCCGGGAACTGCTGCGTCTGCAGCGTGAACTGATCAAGCTGCAAAACTGGGTGGTCGAAAGCAAGGCGAAAGTTGCGGTCCTATTTGAAGGACGGGATGCAGCCGGCAAAGGAGGTGCAATTAAACGCATTACGCAGCGATTGAATCCCCGCGTGTGCCGCGTGGTAGCCTTGTCGGCCCCGAGCCAACGCGAGCAAACACAGTGGTATTTTCAACGCTATGTACAGCACTTGCCAGCCGGCGGAGAGATCGTCTTGTTCGATCGCAGTTGGTACAACCGGGCTGGCGTCGAACGTGTAATGGGCTTCTGCAATCAACAGCAACTGGAAGAGTTCTTTCGAACTGTACCTGAGTTTGAACGGATGCTGGTCCAATCAGGCATGTACCTGATCAAGTATTGGTTCTCGATCAGCGACCAGGAGCAACAGTTTCGCTTCCAATGCCGTATCGACGATCCGCTGAAGCAGTGGAAGCTCAGCCCGATGGATCTTGAATCGCGCCGGCGGTGGGAACAGTACACCGTCGCCAAGGAAGAGATGTTTGCCCGCACCAATTTCTCGGAAGCACCCTGGTGGGTTGTCGAAGCGGATGATAAGAAGCGAGCCCGGCTCAACTGCATCCATCACTTTCTGCAGCAGCTTCCCTACACGGAAGTCCCGCAGGAAAGGATCTCGCTTCCGCCACGCGAGCACGACGAAGGGTACCGGCGGCAACCCCTTCCCGAAGATGTGATTGTGCCGTCCGTGTATTAGGCATCGCCCTGGACGTTTTATCTTGATTGCCATTAAACGAAAAAAAGCCCGCCGAGCAGATACTCGGCGGGCTTTTCTATTAGGTGATGTACTAAATCGGTTTAGTACATGTCGTCGTGGCTGTGGCCACCCTTCTTGTCAGCCTTCGGCTTTTCAGCGATCAAAGCATCGCTGGTCAGCAGCAAGGTAGCGACCGAAGCGGCGTTGGCCAGGGCGGTCTTGGTAACCTTGGCTGGGTCGATGACGCCCGACTTGACCAGGTCTTCGTAGGTGTCGGTCAGAGCGTTGTAACCCTGGTTGCCCTTCGAGTCCAAGATCTTTTCGCAGATGATGCTGCCATCTTTACCGGCGTTGGTGGCGATCGTGGTGATCGGAGCACGGCAAGCGCGGATAACGATGTTGAAGCCGATTTCTTCGTCATGCGACAAGCCATCTGGCTTAACCTTCGACGAAGCACGCAGCAGAGCAACACCACCACCCGGCAGGATGCCTTCGGCGGCAGCAGCACGGGTAGCGTGCAGAGCGTCTTCGACGCGGGCCTTCTTTTCCTTCATTTCGCTTTCGGTCGCGGCACCGACGTTGACCTTAGCAACGCCACCGGCGAGCTTGGCCAGACGTTCTTCCAGCTTTTCCTTGTCGTAGTCGCTGGTCGAGTTATCGATTTCGCGGCGGATCTGAGCGATACGATCCTTGATGTTCTGGGTATCGCCGGCACCTTCGATGATCGTCGTGTTGTCTTTGTCGATGATCACCTTCTTGGCGCGACCGAGTTCGGCCAGACCGAGGTTTTCCAGCTTAATGCCCAGGCTTTCGAAGATGGCCGTACCACCGGTCAGGATGGCAATGTCTTCCATCATGGCCTTGCGGCGGTCGCCGTAGCCAGGAGCCTTAACGGCGGCACAAACGAACGTACCACGCAGGCGGTTGATCACTAGCGTTGCCAAAGCTTCGCCGTCAACGTCTTCCGCGATGATCAACAGCGGCTTGCTCTGCTGAACCACAGCTTCCAGAACCGGAACCAGGTCCTTGATGTTGCTAATCTTCTTTTCGAAGACCAGAACGTAAGCGTCGTCCAGTTCGACCTGCATGCTGGTCGGGTTGGTGACGAAGTAAGGGGACAGGTAGCCGCGATCGAACTGCATCCCTTCAACCCATTCGACTTCGGTGGCAAGCGACTTGCCTTCGTCGACGGTGATGACGCCGTCCTTACCGACCTTTTCCATGGCGTCGGCCAGCAGTTCGCCAATTTCGCGATCGTTGTTCGAAGCGATGGCACCAACGTTGGCCATTTCTTCCTTCTTCTTGATCGGAATCGCCATGCCGTTCAGTTCGGCGGTGATGGCGTTGACGGCCTTTTCGATACCGGCCTTCATTTGAACTGGGTTCACACCGGCGACAACGGCCTTCAAACCTTCGTTGAAGATCGCTTCGGCCATCAGCGTGGCGGTGGTGGTACCGTCGCCAGCGACGTCGCTCGTCTTGCTGGCAACTTCACGAACCATCTGAGCGCCCATGTTTTCGTAGACGTCTTCCAGTTCGATTTCCTTGGCCACGGTCACGCCGTCCTTGGTGACGGTTGGGCTGCCAAAGGATTTCTGGATGATGACGTTACGACCCTTGGGGCCGAGGGTCGTTTTGACGGCTTTCGCCAACTTGGATACGCCGCGACGGATGGCTTCGCGTGCTTCCTGATCAAAGGCGATGATCTTTGCCATCGATGGTATCTCCTAAATGTTTCGATTCGTCTGAGGTTGTGTACGAGAATGAATGACCGAAGGTCGATTTCTAGCCTTCGATGACGGCCAGGATGTCGTCTTCGCGGAGCAGGATGACTTCGTCGTCGCCGACGGTGAAGGTGTCGCTACCGGCATACATGCTGAAAACGACCTTGTCGCCTTCCTTCACTTGCAGTGGGCTGCGGCTGCCGTCTTCCAGCAGACGACCGTTGCCAACGCTCACCACCACGCCACGCGATGGCTTGTTCTTGGCGGTTTCTGGCAGGAAGATCCCGCCCGAGGTCTTTTCTTCCAGCTCGTCACGACGGACGACAACGCGATCGCCCAGGGGCTGCAAACGCTGTTTGGTGCTCGAAGCCTTCTTTTTCGTAGCCGTTGCCATGCTAATGCCTTCCTCCAGAAAACTAGGGGCTTGTGTCTCCTGATCTCAGGAGACGCCGATGCGGGATATGAACGGTTGGCTCATCCGTGCCGCGGTAAGTCTGAACCGGGCCCGACTGCCATTGTTGCGCGAACAATTGCGTAGAGATTCAATCTTGCAACTAGCGTGCCAGAAAGTGTCTGTGGTGGCGCAAGTTGCTTAATGGCAATGGCTTATGGTGAATATATTTCGCAGAGGCCCGACCAGAAATGGCGGCCTAGGACTGGTCTGCCATTATGACAGAAAAAAAAGGCCGTCCCATGTTGGGGACGGCCTTAGGCTTATTTTGGCATGGCAATCGTTGGCTATGGAGCCATGTCGCCCCCTGCCAGTGCCGAGCCGATGATGTTCAGCACGACGCTACCTACAATCGCACCGGTCCAGATCAGCATGAGCTGGCTGGCTCCGTACTTCCCTGCGTTGATCCAGCCCATCACAAACGCGATCAGACCACCGATACCACAGAAAATCGTAACAATGCAGATGATGCCCAGTGTCGAGTCATCGTTCTGAAACATTTTAACAATGATCAGGATGAAACAGACAAGGCTTACGATGCCTAAGATGCCGGCCAAGCCGAGGAATAGAAATGCCATGGTGTAGACTCCCCCATTAGACTTACGAAAGCACGTTTCACCCCGAAACGTCATGTAAGAAAGTGTTGTACCACCAAGAGTTAGCCCCGATCAAGTGTTTTCCGCAAGCTTTGCCCAGGGATTTAACAAGAACTGATCGGAAGCCTCGCAATGAGCTCTCAAAGCTCCCGTAATCGGAACAACTTCACGCGCTGCTATCGCTGCCGTGCCTCGTGATCGCTGATTAACCCCACGAACAACTCGAACGCCAGTTGCAGTAGGCTGCCGATCAGCCCGAATATCAGTTCAATCGTATCCATCGTGTCTCCCCTGAGAATGACCAGAGTACTGGTAGTCATTCGGAGTGAGAGAAACATTCTTAGACACAATCTCAGGCGATTGCGTTCTTAAACGCGAATCGTCTTTCCCTTGGCCACCGAGTCGGCCTGCTTCTGGCAAAGGATTAGGGCGTCGACGGCTAATTCCCCGCCGAGGATATCGGACGGCTTGCCTTCTTCGATGCTCTTTTGCACTTCCTTCAGCTCGGCGGCGAACGAGTCGACTGGATCGCCCCCCTTGAGCTTCGGCTGCTTCGACTTCCCCTTCTTGGGCAGCACCGTCAGCGGCATCGAGACCACCGGGGCGTCATCAATCACGGCGAAGTCCATCAACAGCGTGGCTTCTTCGTAGTGGATCTCGAAGCCATGGGTGAAACTACGAGCTGCCTGGTGCAGCACGCCGCTGGTAGCCGTTACGACGTAGCTTTTGTCGGCGAAACCGAACTGCGTGGTGCAGTACTCGACACAATCCCCTCGCATGCGGCCGCTGCTGGTCACGCTGGTTGGCATGCCAAACATCAGGCGAATGAAGTGGGCATCGTGAATGTGCAGGTCCAAGAGGGGACCGCCTACCTTTTCCAGGTTGAAGAAGTCCTTGATCCAGGTCGGGTCGTTGATCAATCGCTTGAAGTGCCCACCCAGCAGCTTGCCGAACTTGCCGCTACGGGCCGCTTCCAACGCGAAGTTGAAATCGGCGAAGAAGGGAAGCACATGGGCGGTCAGCAGCAGCTTGCCATTCTTCTCGGCTGCTTTCTGCATCCGCTTGGCGGCGGCAGGATTCAGGGCGATCGGCTTTTCGACCAGGACATGCTTGCCAGCGTTCAGCGCCGCGATGGTTGCTTCTTCGTGCAGGGCAGGGGGGAGGCAAATGTCGATCATGTCGATTGAATCGTCGGCCAACAGCTCTTCGAGCGTCGCACAGACGTTCATCTTCGAGACATCAATCTGCTCGCCAGCCGGGCCAAAGTTCCCTTTGATGCCTCGCCAGTCCCCTTTTTGCTTCTTGGCATCGCGCGAGCAAAAGCCGGCCACACTCATCCCGCGTACCTTCTGGTAAGCGAGGTAGTGAATCCAGCTCATAAATCCAACGCCAACGATGCCAACTTTAATCATGGTGTCTCTCGAGTGTGAGGAGGAGGTGGTAGGGTTTGTCAATAGTTAACACAAATTAACGTCGCTTCGCACGTGTCAGTGTCAAAAAAACGTTCTGCGAAAACTTACGGCTTAGATGCGGCAGGTCTTCTCGAACCGAGGAAACGCATCGTCCCACATTGTGGGAGTCTTCGGTTCGTACGTTACCACGGGGAAGCTGTTGCGAATAACTTCACGTCCCTCGGCCAGGCTGCCGATGTCGCCGGAAGCGACGGCTTGCAGCATGAGGTTGCCAATCGCGGTCGCTTCCACGGGGCCGGCCACCACCTGGCAGTTGCATGCATCGGCGGCCATCTGACACAGCAGTTGGTTCTGCGTACCACCACCGACGATGTGGATCGTATCGATCTTGGTGCCGGTCAAATCCTGCAGCTTGCGATGCACCACGCGGTATCGCATCGCCAGGCTCTCCAGCACGCAGCGAATGAGTGCCCCGTCGGTTTCAGGAATAATCTGACCGGTGCGGCGGCAGAAATCACGCAGCTGCGCCGGCATGTCCTGTGGAGCGGCAAAGTCGGGATGATCTGGGTTCACGAACGAAGCCAGTGGCGTGGCTTCCTGCGACATGCGAACCAGGTCGGAATAGCCGTACTCGTGGCCACCTTGCTTCCAGATGCGGCGGCATTCCTGCACCAGCCACAGCCCGGCGATGTTCTTTAGCAAACGCGTTGTGCCATAGACGCCCCCTTCGTTGGTGTAGTTAAACTCGGCGCACTGGTCGTTGATGATCGGATGAGGCGTCTCGACCCCCATCAGCGACCATGTCCCGCTGGAGATATAGCACCAGTTGGGCATCTCTCCGGGCGAACTCTTCGCCGGTACGGCTACCACGGCCGAGGCCGTATCGTGCGTACCAGGGCGAACGACCTTCGTGCCGCTCAGGCCGATCTGTTCGAGCACCGTTTCGCGCAGCGGCCCCACCACGGTGCCTGGGTCGACGATCTCGCCGAAGATGTGTCCTGGCAGGTCGAAACCGTCGATCAGCTTCTGAGACCACTGCTTGGTAACGGGGTTGAACAGCTGCGTGGTGGTGGCGTTGGTGAGCTCGTTTCCTTTTTCCCCGGTCAACAGCCAGTGAAACATGTCGGGCATCATCAGAAAGCTTTGGGCCGCCTCCAGGATCGAGCTGTTGGCCTCCCGCATGGCGATCAGCTGATACAGCGTGTTGATCTCCATGAACTGCAAACCGGTCTCGGCAAAGATCTCTTCACGGCTGACCGTGGCGAATGCTCGGTCGAAGATCCCCTGGGTGCGTGGATCACGGTAATGATACGGATTGCCAAGCAGTTCGTCGTTGCGGCCGAGAAGCGCGAAGTCGACCCCCCATGTATCGACCCCAATGCTGCTGATGTCGCGGCCAAACTTCGTGCCGGCACTGGTCAGACCGTCTTTGATATTCTGCCAAAGCTTCAAGAGGTCCCAGTGCAGATGCCCGGCGAAGGCAACCGGTCCGTTCTCGAAGCGATGGACTTCTTCGAGTTCCAGCTTGGTACCATCGAATCGGCCACCGAGAACTCGACCACTGGAAGCACCCAGGTCGACGGCGAGGTAGGTCTTGTTAGACATAGTTGAACTTTTTAGTGCAGATGCAGGATTGGGGGAACCGTATTATCAGAGACAGGCAGACAAGGGGTTAATGCCGGTCACGATGGAATTGGGATTGCAGTTTAATAGACGCAAGCGGCCTCAACAATCAGCGTTTTCTGGGTAGTTTCTTGAGAAAGTGCCTGCTGGCCCAATCGCTAAAAAACGCGTGTCCGCTTAAAACTAATGTCTGTCCGATCGAAACAAAAAACGACAATGAATTACGCACCGACGTCTTTCGCTTCCGAGGTTATGGCCTGTGGATCCGCTTGAAATCCTGGCACTCAACCTGATTGTGATTCTGGCCGCAGGCTTCGTGTCGGGTGCGTTTTGTCGTTATTACCACTTTTCGACGATTGTGGGCTACCTGGTGGTTGGGGCCATTATTGGCGATGGTGGCTTGCAGATTCTGCATACAGAAAACCACGATCTCAAGCATCTTGCGGAAATGGGAGCCCTGTTCCTTCTGTTTTCGATCGGTACCGAAATCTCGTGGGAAGAACTCAAGCATGTCGGCCCATGGATCCTGGTGGCTGGCTTCGTTCAACTGGTTGCCGTAAGCGTTCCGGCCAGCTTATTGTTTGCGATGATCGGGATTCCCTGGCAAGGAGCCGCATTATTGGGGGCGGCGGTGGCACTCAGTTCGACCGTGCTCGTCTTTCGCGCCCTGCACGAGCTGAACGTAGCTTCCTCGCCTGGGGGCTTGCGCAGCGTGGGGATCTTGCTGTTTCAAGATATGGCGATCGTCCCACTGATGCTGGCCGTGCCTCTTTTGGCTGCCACGGGCGAAAATTCCAGCTATGAGTTCATCCGCCTGGCGACCGTTTCGCTGCTGTTTGTGACCACGATTCCCGTTCTCGCGTTCGTAACCCACCGTTTCGCGCTGCCGCTGTTTTCGATGCTTCGCAGCCGTGAACTGCTGCTGCTTTTCGCGTTGGCACTGCTGGGCGGCGGCTGCTTCGTGGCCCATATGCTTGGGCTTCCGGCAGCATTCGGGGCCTTTGGAGCAGGCCTGATCCTCGGCGGAAATCGCTTCACGCAGCAGGTCGATGCCCTGACGCTGCCGTTCCGCGAAAGCTTCGCGGCGGTGTTCTTTATCTCGCTGGGTGGTTTGCTCGATATTCAAGCGCTGCTGCGAGATCCGATGTTGGTGCTGATTGGTTTTCCCCTGATTGTCGCGGTGAAAACACTGGGGGCGGCCTTGGCTCTGAAGCTTTCCGGCATGAACTGGAAGGTCGCTTTATTGATGGGGCTGGGGCTTTCGCAGGTAGGCGAATTGAGCTTTCTGCTGTTGTCGGCAGGAATGGAATCGAAGCTCATCAACGAGGCGCACTACAACCAAATGCTGGTGCTAGCGATCGGTACGATGATTCTGACCCCAGGCCTGATCAAATGGGGTATTCGTAAGCTGCGCGACGAACCGGCGTTGCATACCAAGAAGGAAGAAAAGCCGATCGAGGCCCGCGAGCAGATTCGCGAAGCGGTGATCATTGGCGTGGGGCCGGTTGCCCGGCAAGTTGCCTCGCGGATCGAAACTTCCGGGGCGGACGTCCGCTTTATCGACCTCAACTCGGTGAATACCTATCCCTTGGTACAAGCCGGTTTCCGAGCCGTCACCGGCGATGCCACCAAGCGTAAGACGCTCGAAGAAGCTGAGATCGCCCACGCCAACCTGGTTCTGGTGGCTGTGCCGGACGATGAAGCATCGGTGCAAATCGTCAAAACGATTCGCGGGATGAACCGCCACTGCACCATCCTGGCCCGCTGCCGCTATCAGCGGAACCGCGAACGTCTGCATCTGGTGGGTGCCGACTACGTCACCGACGAAGAGTCGCAAACGGCCCTGCAACTGATCGGGATGATTGAGAAGCTGGCCGAGAGTGAATCGTTCTAAATCTCAGGCCTTCTGCGGCCAGATCGTTTTCAGTGTGAAGTTTTCAGTTTTCAGTAAGAGGATCGTGCTACGCCAATCCTACTGAAAACGGAACACTGAAAACTTCAAACTCCGTCTCAGACAGCACAACCGTCACAAATCGTCGTGAAGTTCACCACGGACCGTAACCGATGTAATCTTTCAGCATCGAACCCATTGTTGACTAAGTTGGTCATGATAGTTAACAATGAACCCATAGGAAGCATAACCTATGCCAGCAATTAGCCTTACCTCGGTGGTCCCGATTGAAGTGAATGCCATGTCGGCCGGTGAAGTAACTCCCCAGCAGCAAACAACTTCCGAAATGCTACAACCCACGCCTGAGCTGATGGCCGAGCTGGCGGAAGCCTCCCAGCGGCTTGAATCGGCCACCCCGGAAGAGATCATCCGCTGGGGTGCCGAGCGCTTCGGCTTGAAATTGACCATGGGTACCGCTTTTGGTCCGGAGGGGTGCGTCATTCTTTACCTCCTTTCCCAGGTCGCCCCTCAAACGCCCGTCTTTAACCTCGACACAGGCTACCAGTTCCAGGAAACGCTCGACGTTCGCGACCAGATTCGCGAGAAGTTCGGCATCGATGTCGAACTGTTGCAGCCGGAACACACGGTCGAAGAGTACGAACAAATCCACGGCGGACCCCTCTATAAGACGAACCCCACGCAGTGCTGCTTCGATCGCAAGATCAAGGTCCTCAAGCGTGGTGCGGAAGGGAAGCATGCCTGGATCAGTGCGATTCGCCGCGATCAAAGCGAAGACCGAGCCAAGGCCAGCATCGTCGGCTGGGATAAGAAGTTCGGCCTGGTGAAGATCAACCCGCTGGCCAACCAGAGCAAAAGCTGGGTTTGGAGGATGATCACCGAACATGGCATTCCGTACAACGTGCTCCACGATCAAGGCTACACCAGCATTGGCTGCTGGCCCTGCACGCGGGCCGTACTGGCCGGCGAAGACGAACGAGCCGGTCGTTGGAGCGGTACCGCCAAGACCGAGTGCGGTTTGCACACGATGGAAGACGATAGCCCCAACGCGTAGGCAATGATGACAGTCTCGGCGAAAACCGAATACGCATGCATCGCGATGATCGAACTGGCAGCCCGGTATGAATCGGGTCAACCAGCTCGGCTGCGCGAGATCGTCGAGGCCCAAGGTATCCCGCAGCCGTTTCTCGTGCAGATTATGGCCCAGCTTAAAGCTGCCGGCCTGGTGCTCACCTCGCGTGGCTCTGCCGGTGGCTATCGGTTGGCTCAGGCACCCGATCGTATTACCTTGGCCGATATTTTTCAGGTCATCGAAGGGAACGGCGATCAGACCGAATCGAATCTGCAAAAGCCAACGCCAGCGACCGAAGCATTGTGTGGTGTGTGGGGGCAAATCAGTCAGGCACGCACGAAGCTTCTGGAAGAGGTGACGCTGGCCAATCTGGCCGCACGCGTCGCCGAACAACCCGACGAAATGTTTTACATCTAGAAGGGGTCTCGATGGACTCGCACCTAATCCCCAAAGAGTGGCTCACCGCGCCCACCACGCTGCAAGAGATCATGGCCACGTGCAACAACCCCGATCCTCAGGTCGCGGCGGTCGCCAACCACTACCTCAACCAGGCTGCTCCTCTGTTTCAAAAGATGCAGCCAGGGGACGAACTGTGGAATTACTCTTCGCCTAACAGCCACTGGGCCAACAACCGCGGCGACGCCGGCCTGGCCATCGTCCGCAACGGCGAACTCATCGCCAGCATGTGCATGGTGCGGAACTAAACGCTACGGCAAGCGATGTCCCATTTTGTCGCGCTTCGTATCCAGGTATTTCTGGTTGTGTGGGTTTGGTTCGGGGTGAATCGGAACCTGATCGACCACTTCCAGGTCGAAGCCGCCGTAGATGAATGCGTCGGTCTTCTTCGGGTTGTTCGTCAGCAGACGAATCTTCGATAGGCCCAGGTCTTTCAGAATCTGAATCCCCACGCCGTAGTCGCGCATGTCGCTCTTGAAGCCAAGGGCATGATTCGCTTCGACCGTATCGAGCCCCTGGTCTTGCAGGGCGTAGGCTCGGATCTTCGCTTTCAGACCGATGCCGCGTCCTTCCTGCGGCAGGTAGATCAAAGCCCCCACCCCCTCTTCGCTGATTCGCTGCAGGGCCATTTTCAGCTGATCGCCACAGTCGCAGCGCAGCGAGTTGATCAGGTCCCCCGTGAAGCAACTGCTGTGCAAGCGAACCAGTGGGGCTTCGACCGAAGAGAGATCCCCCATGGCGATCGCCACCGGTTCCTGCGTTTCGTACTTGACGTCGTAGACGATGATGTCGAACTCGCCGAAGGTTGTCGGCAGCTTCGCTTCTGCGCCGCGTTCGACCAGCTTCTCGTTCACGCGGCGATGGCGGATGAGCTGTTCGATGGAGATGATCTCGAGGTTGAACTTCTCGGCGATGGCGATCAGTTCTTCACGCGATGCTCGGTCTCCTTCTTCGTTGAGGATCTCGCACAGCGAACCTGCCGGGGTCAGGCCAGCCATGCGGGCCAGATCGACCGCTGCTTCGGTGTGCCCGGCGCGACGCAGCACGCCCCCTTCTTTGGCCAGCAGGGGGTAAACGTGGCCAGGCCGGACGAAGTCGTCGGCGGTTGAATTGTGGTCGACCATGGACATGATCGTTTCCGAGCGTTCTTTGGCCGTGATGCCGGTTTTGGCGTTCTTGTGGTCGATGGGGGTCGTGAAGGCCGTACGCAGCGGGGCGTTGTTGTTCTCGACCAGCGGGGTCAGTTCCAGGCGTTCGCACACATCCGGCAGGCAAGCCGTGCATAGCAAACCGCGCCCCTGGGTGATCATGAAATTCACCACTTCGGGGGTCGTTTTTTCCGCAGCAGCGACGAAATCTCCTTCGTTTTCCCGATCTTCGGCATCGACCACAATGATGACTTTGCCAGCTTTGATCGCATCGACGGCCGCTTGCACGGTGGAAAATCGGTTGCTCACGGGAAGCACTCTCCTGATAGACACGGGGCATCGCCGATGGAAAAAGGGATGCCCTGCACGATCCTCGGGGTTAATATTGGGCAACGTCGGCGGAATAACTCATTATAGGACCCGCACCTTTGCGGCATAGTTCACCTTGACGGAGTCCGTAGTGACTGCTTGGAAAACAATATTCGTTGCGTTTTTTGCTTTTGCGGCCATAGCGGCCCCGGCGATGGCCGAATCTCCTTCGATTCGCAAGGTGCCCAATCTCGTTTTCGCCGAGCGGGAAGGCAAGACGCTCAAGGCCGATCTCTATTTGCCCCCAGGCGAAGGACCCTACCCGACCATCCTCATGATTCATGGCGGAGCGTGGGTCGGAGGTTCGCGAAGTCATATGACAACGCATGCGTTGTTCCTGGCCAATAACGGCTACGCGGTGGCGACAATTACGTATCGTTTCGCCCCCAATCACATTTTCCCAGCTCAACTGGAAGACTGTCAGTCAGCGCTCAACTGGCTGGTCACGCATGCCGACCAGTATCAGTTAGATACTAATCGCATGGGCGGCTGGGGCTACTCGGCCGGTGGCCATCTGGCGTGTCTTGTGGCGACCGTTGAAGCTGAGAAGGGGGCCGGCGTGCCGCAGCTGAAAGCGGTCGTCGCTGGGGGTGCTCCGTGCGATTTCACCTGCGAGCCACCCCAAAGCGAACGGCTGAAATTCTTTCTCGGCGGGTCGCGAGCTGACGTGCCTGGTACCTACGAAGAAGCATCGCCACTAACCCATGTGACGGCCAAGTGTCCTCCGATTTTCTTTTTTCATGGAACGCAGGATAGTGTCGTTCCGATGCGGAATGCCGAGGTCATGCACGACAAACTCACTGCGTTGGGCATCCCGACCACCTTCTACAAGCTGGAAGGGCGCGGGCACCTGGGAACGTTCATCGATCCCGCCGCCAAGCGAGAGGCATTGAAATTCCTGGACGGACATCTCAAACTCGGGAAGTCGTAGTTTCGTCGTTCCCTTTGGGAAAAGAGTCATCCCCTGTCTGTGAGAGTTATCCGCCAAAGATGAGTGACGAGGCGCAGTCATCCCCTGAGTTGGAGGCCGAAGAATTTGTTGAGCAGCGGCACTTCTTCGAAGGAATTCAGGCAGGGCTGGCCGACAACCGCCCGATGCAAGAGATTCTGAAGTCGGTTCGTGATGAGATTCTCGTCACGACCAAGCTGCCGATGGCCATCGACTTCATGGCGGCCGAACTGCGTCACAGTGGCCAGTTTCACCCGGCGATGAAGCGTCTGGCCCACTATTTCACCGGCTTTCAGACCTTTATTGTCGAGTCGGCGGAAGACGATCGAGGGCGGTTCGACTTTCAGACAGGCCTCGAAATTTTAAAGTACGAGGTCAAACTCCGGGCCGATCACGCGACTCCGCAAAGCTTGTTTCTCTACCAGTTCGAGACCATCTGTCGGCACCGTTTGAAGTACGACAACGGCTTCGCCGCGATGGCCATCGACCCGATGTACGACGAGAACTGGCGGCAATTCCTCGAGGTCAATCGTCGGCGGATCGGGCTGATCGATATCGCCGACATGATCTACCTGCGCAGCGAGCATTACATCACGCAGCAGAAACGCCGCGGCGGCAAGCTGCCAGGGGACGATTACCCCACGCTGTTTGGCGAGCGCGAAGGACGCATTGCCCTGGCCAACCGCAAGCGAGACCCGCTGCTGCTGTTTTCCGCCTTGCAACGCCAGCTTGGCTATCCGAAAGTGCCGTCTAAAAAGAAGATGGACGAAGAGCTGTTCCTCATCCCGCAAATGATGCGGCGAATGGAACGGATGGAGGCCCGCATCAAGCTTCTGGAAGATGAGAATCGCGGCGGGATCGATCTCTCGAAGTTCTACGAGAAAGAAGGCCGCCCGCCGAAATTCGGCGACTTCGACGATTAGGCATGGCACCCAGATGCTGTGATGCGGTGCCTACTCTGAATATCCACCAAAATGGTCGGTTGCTATCGTGATTGGTATTTCCCACTTCGGACGCGAACCATAAAATGGATGACGTTGTCCAATTTGGTGTAAATTGCGGTAATTTCTCCCGGTTTTACCCATGTTTCGCAGGTCGGCTTGTTCTACCGATTGGGGGACATTGCTAGACTATACGGTTACGCGAACCCCGAAAAATCGGCATAACCGGCAAAATTGCCTCATAAAAAGCGGGGACACCGTCGAAATTTCAATTAGTTAGCGCAGTTTTGCGAGGCTGTTGGAAGTTCGGAAATCAACAGAAAGATTGAAGGCGGACTGCTGCTATTGATAGCAGCGGTCAATCGGCTTTTGCCCTGGTGGCTATGAACCACGAAGCAAAGTCCGTTCGGCCCAGGCAAGCTGACGCGTTTGCGAGCCCCATCGCAGATGTCAGTTTCTGGTCGTTACCGGCATCCCCGATCGATACCAATCGGTGGACTACCCGCTTCGTCGACTTCCTCCAGCAAACCCGATCTGCAGGCGATCCCCAGCGACTGGGTTTGAATTCGCCTGATTCGGGAAAACAGCCTCTCTTCTGCCAGCTGACTTCCCGTTTTGGGAGGAATGCGAGCCCAAATTGCGTGGCAGACATTGATAACATTTGGTTGAGTAGTAAATCACGAAATTTCGAATCATCACTCACTGCCTGTCATCGCAGAACCAACCTGATTGAACAGTGCGAACGACGCGAAATTTGCCGCGAACTCGCGCTTTTCCATAATACCCATAGAAACCCTGTTGTTGCTCGGATTGCCCGATAAACCATGTCCACCACTACTGATGAAACGACGGTCGTAAAAGAGATTCAGCCTTTGGAAGAAGCCACTGTGCGCTTCTGCGGCGACTCTGGCGACGGTATGCAATTGGCCGGTACGCAGTTCTCGAATACCTCGGCCCTGGCCGGTAACGACATTGCGACCTTCCCTGACTTCCCGGCTGAAATCCGTGCTCCGCGTGGAACGCTGGCTGGCGTGAGTGGTTTCCAGATTCACTTCGCCTCGCACGATATTTTCACCCCAGGCGAAACGGTCGATGCGCTCGTGGCCATGAATCCCGCGGCCCTCAAAACCAACCTGGGCGACCTGAAGCGCAACGGCGTGCTGATCGTCAACAGCAACGCGTTCGACAAGAAGGCGCTTGGTCAGGCCGGTTACGAAAACAACCCGATCGAAGACGATTCGCTCACCGCCTACCAGGTTTTCTCGGTCCCCATGACCAGCATGACCCGTGGTGCCGTGGAAGGGCTCGACCTGAGCCAGAAGGAAGCGGACCGCTGCCGTAACTTCTTTGCGATGGGCCTGGTCTTCTGGCTGTATGGTCGCTCGATGGAGCCGACCCTGCGATTCATCGATGCCAAGTTCTCGAAGCTGCCGGCCATTGCTGAAGCCAACCGCCGCGCTTTGAAAGCCGGTTATAACTTCGGCGAGACGACCGACGCTTTCCGCAGCAGCTACTCGGTCGAAAAGGCCAAGCTGCCACCAGGCAAATATCGCAACATGACCGGCAACCAGGCACTCGCTTGGGGCTTGATCAGTGCGGCCAAGCTGAGCGAGAAGAAGCTGTTCCTTGGTTCGTACCCGATCACGCCAGCCAGTGACATTCTGCACGAACTGAGCAAGTACAAGAACTACGACGTGCTGACCTTCCAGGCCGAAGACGAGATCGCAGCCGTTTGTGCTGCGATTGGTGCGGCCTACGGTGGCGAGATGGCACTCACCACGACCAGTGGCCCCGGTATGGCCCTCAAGGGTGAAGCGATGGGCCTGGCGATGATGCTGGAACTGCCCCTGGTGATCGTCGACGTTCAGCGTGGTGGACCCAGCACCGGTCTGCCAACCAAGACCGAGCAGGCCGACTTGCTGCAAGCCATGTTCGGCCGAAACGGCGAATCGCCGATACCGATCATCGCGGCCCGCAGCCCTGCTGACTGTTTCGACGTGGCCATCGAAGCCTGGCGAATCGCAACGCGTTTCATGACGCCAATCGTCATCCTGACCGACGGCTACATTGCCAACGGTAGCGAGCCGTGGCGGATTCCGAACATGGCCGATCTACCGAAGATCGAAGTTTCGCATCCTGGCCCGCGTAACGAAGACGATCCGCCGTTTATGGCCTACAAGCGAAACGAAGAGCTGGCCCGTCCATGGGCGATTCCAGGTACTCCTGGCTTGATGCACCGCGTTGGTGGTCTCGAAAAACAGGATGGTACCGGTAACGTTAGCTACGATCCGCAAAACCACCATCACATGGTGCTGACCCGTGCCAAGAAGGTTGCCAACATTGCCGAAGCGGTTCCACCGCAAGAGGTGATGGGCAGCGACAGCGGCAAGGTGTTGGTCGTCAGTTGGGGCGGAACTTATGGTTCGTGCCGCACGGCCGTTGCCCGACTCCAAGCCCAAGGCAAGTCGGTCAGCCACGCTCATGTGCGTTACCTCAACCCGTTCCCGCGTAACCTGGGCCAGTTGCTTTCGCAGTTCGACAAAGTGCTGGTTCCGGAATTGAACCTGGGCCAACTGCGAATGTTGCTTCGCGACAAGTTCCTGGTAGACGCAGTCGGATTAAACAAGGTGCAAGGCAAGCCTTTCACCACGACCGAGATCGCCGAAAAGATCGAGTCAATGTTGGACTAACCCAAGCATGTTCCCTCTCGCCCCTACGGGGAGAGGGCTAGGGTGAGAGGGCGAATCAAGTGCCCGCTTACCCACCTGGAAAATGCAAAACCCCTCACCCCAAACCTCTCCCCTCACTGGCGAGGGGACTAAGGTGACACCCATATCACACACTTGATTGCAAACCTCCAATGATAGAGAAAAGATCCACCATGGCATCCGCAGAACTGCCAGTATTGAAGCCCGCGGACTACGGCACCGACCAGGACGTGCGTTGGTGCCCTGGATGCGGTGACTACTCGATTTTGGCCCAAATGAAAAAGGTCATGTCGAACCTCAACATGAGCCGCGAAGACACCGTCTTCGTCAGCGGTATCGGTTGCAGCAGCCGCTTCCCTTACTACATGAACACCTACGGCATGCACAGCGTGCATGGTCGTGCTCCGGCGTTCGCGACTGGGCTCAAGTCTTCGCGGCAGGACCTGACCGTCTTCGTCATCACCGGCGACGGCGACGCGCTTTCGATCGGTGGTAACCACCTGATGCACGTGTTGCGTCGTAATGTGAACCTGAACATCATCCTGTTCAACAACCGCATTTATGGTTTGACCAAGGGGCAGTACTCGCCGACCTCTGAAAAGGGGAAGATCACCAAGAGTACGCCGATGGGCGCAATCGATAACCCGATTCATCCCCTTTCGGTGGCCATCTCGTGCGAAGCGACCTTCGTGGCTCGCTCGATCGACGTCCACATCAAGCACCTGACCGAAACGCTGGAACGCGCCGTGGCGCACAAGGGTGTTTCGTTTGTCGAGGTTTACCAGAACTGCAACGTGTTCAACGACGGCGCTTACAAGTGGGCGACCGACAAAGACACCAAGGCCGAGACCGTGCTTGAACTGGAACACGGCAAGCCGCTGATCTTCGGTAAGGATCGCGACAAGGGTATCCGCCTGAATGGCATGACTCCGGAAGTAGTCGAACTGGGCAAAGGCATCAGCGAAGACGATCTTCTTTTCCACGACGAAAAGACGAACGATCCGACGCTGGCTTACCTGCTGACTCGCATGTCGCACCCTGAGTTCCCTGAACCAATTGGCGTGCTGCGTGATGTCGATGCCCCATGCTACGACGACGCCATCAACTACCAAGTTCAGCAAGCCAAGGAAGCCCGCGGCGAAGCCAGCCTCGATAAGCTGTTCAACTCTGGCGACACCTGGATCGTCGACTAACGCACGCCCCAGCCTTGTCTGGTCCCTTCGCCCCGGCGGGGAGAAGGCTAGGGTGAGGGGGCGAAGCTGAGATAATCATTCCAAAACAAGCACCGCATGACATTCGTTTCAAGCGGTGCTTTTTCGTTTCTTGACGCTTGTGAAAACCTCCCTCACCCTAACCCTCTCCCCTCAGAGGAGAGGGGCAAGAAAGGGGTTATGACGACTGCGCTGGCAGTTGAGTTTTCACGCTAGCTATCCCCCGGTGGCTGTCCGATAAGAAAGACAACGAATCATTCGGGCGAACGATCGCCCTGCGGTCTGACGTATTTCAGGCCGAAGTGGAAGACACGGAGGAAAGAGGGAATTTGCCATGTGGCGATCGCTATTTTTGGCAGTTGGCATCACGTTGATCATCGTCGGGGCTGAGTGCCTGATCGTTGATTCGGCCATGATGGCCGCCGAAGGAGGCCCCAAGGCGTTTACGCCGCCTGACTGGGCACCTTGGAGCATGATGTCCAGCGGGGCCATCGTCATTCTGTACAGCTTTACCATCCCCAAGCGGATGCACGGCTAATAAAAAACGGCGACCGAGTCTCGGTCGCCGCTTATGCTTTTAGTTTGTCTGCCGGCAGGGCTTAGCGTCCTTCGCGGACCATATCGAAGTATTCCTGGGCGTTTTCCTGGTGATCCTTCGAGAGTCGCGTTTCGGTCAACGCATCGCTGTTGAGGGACGATTCCGATTCCATGGCGGACTTGATTTCGATCAGTGTCTGGCCAGCTCGGTTCTTGCCGTCTACATAGTCGACGATCACGCCGCGGCCGGTCTTAGGATCGGCACGAACCTGGGAATCGTAGGCACCGGTGTCGTTTTCTTCTTCCGGTCGATCCCCTTGGCCTTGTCCCTGACCCATGCCGTTACCAGGTTGCTGGCCCATGCGTCCCATTTGACCCATCTGCCCCATCATTCCGTTCTTTCCGCCCTGGCAGGCTTTGCACATCTGATTGCGAGCCATTTCCATTTGTTCCATGGCTTCGTCCATCATTTCCAACTCGTCGAGCTGGGCCTGGAGGTCCTGCATTTCGTTGGCCATCTGGTTCAGCTGGTCGGCTGCCTGCTTCTGCTGGCCGTTCTGCAGAGCTTCCGAGGCCTTCGACAGTTGGTTGCCCATCTGCTGCATTCGCTGCATCTGAGCGTCTTGCATGCCCATCTGGTCGAGCTGCTTCTGTAGTCGCTCGGCTTCGGCCTGGTTGCCTGCCTGTTGGGCCTGTTTGATTTGTTCCTGCAAAGCTTTCTTGGCGTCTTCGTGGGCCTTGGCGATGTCTTCCAGCTTCTTGCCCATCTCTTCCAATTGCTTGGCCAATGCCTGCTGTTCTTCCTTGGTCAGGTCGCCGTTCTTCATCTTGTTCTGTAGGTTCTGCATGGCTTCCAGGGCTTTTTGCAGGTCGCCTTTCTGCATCGCTTTGGCGAGTTCTTCGGCCAGGCCACCTTTGAGCAGGTCCTTCAGCATTTCGAGCTTCTTTTTAAACTCTTCGCTGGAAGCCAGTTCGTCGCGGCGTTTCTTGAGTTCCTTGGCCAGGTCGTTCAGTTCGAGCAAGGTGTCCTTCTGGTCGACCTTGTCCTTCTTGGCAATATCCTTGGTGCTTTCTTCCAGCTTCTTGAACAGCTCTTCGGCTTCCTTCAGCCCCTTTTCTTCGGCTTTCTCTTTACGCTCTTTAAGCTCTTTGCGAAGCTCGTCAGCCGTCTTCTTCACAACCTTGGTTTGTTCCGGATCGAGTTGGGCCGGGTTGGCTTCGGCCGTGTTGGGATCGAGCACCGCATCTGGGACAAACAGGGCGATCAGCAAGGCACCAACGATAATCAGCACCGGTGCCAGACCGTTCCAGCCGCTACGTACCGGGAAGCGATCGTTCACGTCGATGCGTTCGACCTGCCGCGTGGCGTCTTCCATCAGGGCCTGGCCCCATTGGGTCTGCCGGGCTTCTTCGTCCATCGAAAGCGAGCTGGAAACACGTTCCTTCAAGCCAAAGCGAATGTCCAGCTCGATGGCAGCCGCCAGAGCCGAAGTGCGGCTGACGTAGGTCCAGACGATGGCCGAAATCAGCCCTACGGCCGCTCCGCCACCGATCCAGCTCCACATCCAGATGTTGCCATCGAGTCCCATCGGCCAGACCTTGGGCAGAATAACCGCGATCGCGGCCAGCGTCAGCGTCACCGACAGGCAAACGATCAGCCGCCCGATGAATTGCTGTAAGATCATTCGCCACTGGGCTTTACGGATGTGCTTCTGAAGAGTTTCCATGGAACCAAGTCCTTTTGAAATCGTCGCACGCAGGGGGACCATTACGGGTATTTCGCCGTTTAGATCAGTTCATCAGTAAGTGTAGCGGAAATAGGCCAGGAAATACCACTTATTTTCCCCCTAAATCGTAGGATTTAGGCGTTCAAGTTGCAGTGGTATTACACTGGAATTTGCGGGTAGTATAGAAACACCGTGGTGTTGCCTACGTTGGATGAGACGAATTTGCCTTGCTGGCGGATTCTTGCCTTACCTGTGTCAGGCAGCCCAGAAATGACAAGTCATGAGTACCCAAACACAAACTCGCAGCGACAAAAAGAGCCTGCCCAGTCCCGAAGATCGGCCAGGCACCGACGTGGTGATCTATGACGGTCACTGCCGAATCTGCACCGGCGGTGTGCGGATTCTCTACCGGCTCGATTTTGGCCGGCGGCTATCCTTCTTGTCGCTTCACGACGCGAAGGTCGCCGAGGTTGCTCCAAACTTGACCTACGACCAGATGATGGAAGAGATGTGGGTCGTCGACACCCAAGGCCGGCAGCATGGTGGTGCCGGGGCGTTTCGGTATCTCACGCGTCGTTTGGCCATGCTGTGGCCGGTGATGCCGCTATTGCATATTCCCGGCTCGCTTCCCCTGTGGAGTTGGCTCTATCAAAAAGTTGCCGTGGCACGTTATCGATTCGGAAAGCTTTCCGACGATGACTGCGGCGACGCCTGTGCGATTCATTTTGGACCGAAGAAGAATTCGGAAACTTAGACTCAACGCAACTGATCGTTGATTTCAGGAAGAAGGAGTCCTGGCAATGTTCGATCTCCGCAAGCACAACGCCCACGAAGCTGGGAAACCCAAATCTGTCCGCCGTGCCGGCATGCAAAAGCCGCAGGTCGAGACCTTCCTCGAATACCAGATCGAGATCACCCAGCGGCCGGCCAGCCCAATCTCGACCCGCATTCTCTACAGCGTCCGCGTCGATGGGGGCGAGCCACTACTGCGGTCGTACATGACCGGATTCCTCACCGAGAAGTCGGCCCGTGCGGCCGCCCATGCCGAAATCCAGAAGCTGGAGTTCAAATACGGTCAGAACCCCTCGCCGATCGCCAGCATCCTTTCCAGTCTGAAGAGGCAACGAGCCGCCAAGCGGATGCAAAAGAAGCAGGCCTAGCTGGTAGGAAAAACAGAGCTACCTGCTCTTGGGAGGGGTGATTGGCCCCCTGTTTGTGAAGCTAATTTCTAAAGAAAAGTTTCTTTATTTATCCTTAGTTTACTCGTTGCGTTATAATATCTAGGTTGGCTTGTGCATTATTAATCCCTCCTAATGCAGCCAGCACCACAGGAACTCCCTCCCCATTACTCTAAGGAACACTTGGCTATGAAACCCTATCGTGGGAATCCGCGCGCATTCACCCTGGTCGAACTGTTGGTCGTGATTGCGATCATCGGTGTCTTGATCGCGCTGCTTCTGCCTGCCGTCCAACAAGCCCGCGAAGCGGCTCGCCGCATGCAGTGCACGAACAATTTGAAGCAATTGGCGTTGTCGGTGCACAACTACGCCGACATCCACTTGGCCTTCCCTCCAAAGCGTGCCGGTACCGATCAAGGTGCAGACTGCACGGTGAAGAATGGGTCATTCGGTTCTGGCTGGATGCGTTTGTTGCCGTTCTTTGAACAGAACGCACTGTACGATCAATGGTCGACCGCATCGACTTTCAACAGCACGAGCTATCCTGCTTGGGGGCCATGCCCATGGGACGGTACCGCTGGCAATTACACCCCTTACTCGGTGCAGATCGCTTCGCTTAAGTGTCCATCGGACGGCGACGCCGCCTCGGCCACCGGGCGTGGTGCCACCAACTACATGTTCAGCGTTGGCGACTCGATCGACAGCGGTGGTACTCGCGGTGTGAACGACGTCAACGAATCGCGTGGTATCTTCGGTAACCTCAAGGCCAAGATCACCTTCGCCAGCATCACTGACGGTACGTCGAACACTGCCATGCTTTCCGAACGCCTGTACGGTGTGACCAACAAGCAGTTGATCGGACGTGGTATCGCCTCGCCGGGTTACAATCCTTTGACCGCTCCGAACGAATGCTACAACGCAGTCGATCCTAACAATCGCCGTCAGTTTATTTCGTCGGCAACGGTCCAGAACTGGGCCGGTCGTTACGATCACGGTTCCGCCTCGCATATCGGCTTCAACACCATCCTTCCGCCGAACGCCCCAGCATGTGGTAACGACGGAAACGACAATGCGACCGATGCCGTTCTGCCTCCTTCCAGCCAGCACCCAGGCGGTGTTCTGGTGGCCTTCGGTGATGCCTCGGTGAGCTTCATTCCTGAGACGATCGATACCGGTAACACCGGTGCTGCTCCGGTTAACAGCGGTATTAGCCCTTACGGTGTTTGGGGTGCAATCGGTAGCCGCGACGGTGGTGAAAGCGTTCAGATCCCGTAAGGCGACTGAATCACTTCATACGTAAAAGCAAAAAGGCCTCTCGTGATGCGAGAGGCCTTTTTCATGTTCTTGTCGAAGGCGGAAGATGCTACTTCTTCACGTCAAAGTCAAAGTGGTTTTCTTCACCGGCCTTGACGGTGACTTTCAGCGGCGATGCCGTGCTCTTGGTGTATTGCGGTGGCATGTGTTCTTTCGTCTTCGGAGGGGGGACCGGGCGACCCATCTCCTGCATCTTCAGTTTCTCGTCTTCACTCAGCCCGTCTTGGACTTCGACTTTGCTGATGGTAACCACGTAGTCGCCTGGCAACGCACCGTCGCCGGCAACGTAGGTCGTGACGGTGAATGTGCCGTCGGCGGTTGTTTGGCCGATGGCTCCCTGCGATTTATTGACCGCATGGAACTGAATGCGAGCGTTCTCGACCGGTGCGCCATTGAGCATGACCTTTCCGGTCACCTTGGCTCGAGCAGGACGATCGTCGGCAACTTCGCTACCACATCCCAAAGACATGGCGAACGAACTGACAAGCAGAAGCATTAGAATCTTGGCATGAAGGTGGAACGGCATTGGGTATTACCTATGGTGTGGAGGGAAGGAGAGAATACTGGAAAGTATTCCTATTAGTTTAACCTAGCCAAGGCAAAAAGTGACCGTGGGCACAAAAAAAGCGACTCGATACGAGTCGCTTTCTTAACAATTGGGATCGAGGCCCATCGCTACGCGGCCGAACGCTTCTGAGAGTTCGCTTCCCCGTTTTCTGACTCGTCTTCGACGTACAGTCGGCAGTAGGTGCTGCTGGTTTGGATCAGCTCTTCGTGCGTTCCTGCCGCTTCGATCTGGCCGTGATTCATCACGATGATGCGGTCGGCAAGTTGCAGCGTGCTGGCTCGGTGCGTGATGAGAATGGCCGTTCGACCGGCGATGCAGTTCTTCAGGCTCTCGTGAATCAGGCGTTCGCTGTCCAGGTCGATCTGGCTGGTCGCCTCGTCCATGATGATGATATCAGGGTCACGCAGCAGGGCCCGGGCAATCGAGATCCGTTGACGCTGCCCGCCTGATAGGTTCGAGCCGCTATCGCCGCACAGCGTATCGTATCCGTTGCTCATGTGCGTCTGGACAAACTGATCGACGTACGCGAGCTTGGCCGCTTTGAGCACCTCTTCATCGGTGGCGTCCATGCGGCTGTAGCGAATGTTTTCGAGGATCGACTCGTCGAACAAAACGGTCGACTGCGTCACCAAGGCAATCTGCGATCGCAGGTCGTGCTGGCGGAACTGGCGAATGTCGGTCCCACCGATTTCCACCGTCCCCAGATCCGGATCGTAGAATCGCATCAGCAAGTTGATCAGCGTGCTCTTGCCGCAGCCGTTAGGGCCGACAATCGCTACGGTCTCGCCTTGGTGAATGGTCAGGTCCAGGTTTTTCAGCACCGGCGTCTTGGCAACATAGCAGAACTGAACTTCTTTGAACGTGATGTCACGGCCAACACTATCGATCGAAACAGGACGCTGTGGATCTTGAATCGGCAGTTCCTGCTGCAGCAGTGGATAGACCATTTCCGAAGCAGCGATACCGGCCTGGATCGATCCAAACACGTCCCCCAGCTTTCGCAGCGGATCGGTGCAGCCAATCAGGAAGGCATAAAAAGCGAGGATCGAACCCAGTTCCATTGGCTTATCCGCTAGAGGAATACCAAAGATCTGCGTCTCCTGATTCAGCACCAGGTAGCCACCAGCAATCATCGACAGGCACACCATGCCCAGACCCAGCACTTCGTTGTTAACGCGGACCATCGAGTTGAAGAACTGGATTTTGACCCGTTCCCAATACGCTTCACGCGACTTGGCTTCAAAGCGTTTGCGTTCGTAATCTTCGGTGCCGTACGCTTTCACCACGTAGTAGCCATTCATCACTTGCAGGAAGAAACCGGTAATGCGGGCCTGAATCAGGATCGAAGACTTGTTCAGTTCTTTGATCGTGCGGGCAAGCTTATACAGCACGAACGCCGCAATCGGAGCGATCAGCAGCGAGAGAATCAACAGTCGCCAGTTGATATAGGCGGCACCGGCCAGGCAGGCAAACATTTTGACCGGTTCGCGAATGGTTTTACCGAACAGGATTTCGAGTGCGGCACCGATCGAACCGACGTCCCCGTTCATGCGGGTTGTCGAATCGCCGGTCGAGATGTTGGATTTACCCAGGCGAATATCAAGCAGCTTATCGAATACCTGGTGCTTTAGATCGAGGGTCGTTAGCTGCGTAGCCCGGGCCACGAGCATCATACTCAACGAGAGGAACACCCCTTTGACCAGGGTGCCCACCAGTAGGAAGCCGACCAATAACAGCAGCGTATTGAACGGGGTTTCGGGCGCATAGGCGTCGATCCACGGCTGCGATTTCTCGATGTTGGCCAGCTTGTCTTCCCAGCCATTCATCGCGCTATCGTCGCGGCGCAGATGTCGATTGATTTCTGCTCGCTTGACGGGATCGTCCGTTTTGGCGATCTCTTCGTCGTAGCCGTCGATTTTCTTGCGGAGATGGGCAATCTGTTCTTTACAGTTGACTGTCTCGCGCTCGGCCCATTGGTGCAGACTTTGGCCGTCGAAAATGATTTCGGCGAACGGATAGACGGCACCGATATTCGCGCCCCACAGAAAGCCCACCATCAACGAGCAGATGATCGAACCAACGATGGACCAGCGGTAATGGGAAACACAGTGGCGAATCGCGAGCAGCAGATACTTCATGCTTCGGGTCGTGCAATCTCGGTAAGTAGCACACCAGGAAGCATTTGCAACGCGGTGTGCCCTTGGGAATCTCGCCGTCGTAAACGCACATCCATTGCGCAGTACCGTCACGGCGAATTGGGAACCGACGAAAGCTACAACGATTCGCGGTTGCCAGCAATATCAGTCAGGCGAAGCAGGCGAATTCCACCTGGTGCTAGCAAAGATTATTCAGGATCGTCCCCGGCCGAGAGCATCTTCATTTGGTTCGCTGCTTCCAGAACCCCCAGCGCGAAGGAAGTCCCCAGCATCAACTGGCCGGTCGTGTCGTAGTGCACCGTATCTGCTAGCAGCGGCATGCCATCGGTCGGAACGTTCCACACGCCGAGAATGGCCAGCTCTGATCCGCTGCGCATGTCGGCATCGGCCTGGGCTTTGCGGATCTCGTTCCGATGCGTGAAGCGTTCCATCCATGGGATGTTGGGTAGAACCTGTCCCATGGCAAACGGGACCGGCCCGCTGTGGCAGTCCTCTTCCATTCGCGACTTGAGCAGCGCGATCGACTGATCGTAGGTCGTGGCCGAAATTTCCTGCTTGGCATCCGCTTCCCCTTGCATCCAGGCAATTCCCTTCAGCTGCGGATTCAGTCCGGCTTCTTTCAAAGCATCAAAGGCCTTGGTGAACTGCTCTCGTAGACGGATGTAGTGCTTGCCCATGTTCGGATCTTCGGGCGAGGTGCCCGGGTAGAAGGTCGCTCGATTGGGCCCCGGTGCTTCCCCCATCCAATTCCCTCCGTTGAAGCCCGCATGCAGCGGCTGACCACTCAGCGCGAACTTAACGATGTAAATCTTCTTACCCGGCTGAAGCGAGGCCATCGTGCTTGCGAAACCAACTTCCGGTCCAAAGCGTCCGTTGCCGTTACCGTTGACATTCAACTTCATCGGATCGAAGTCGACAAACTGCTTGCCGTCCCAGTATTGGACCGACGGCAGCGGCGTTTGCCACTTCTCCGGCATCTGCGACTTGGTACCACTGCCGGCCATGTTCGACTGACCGGAAAGAATGTAAACGTCCACCGCTTCCTGGGCGGTTGCCAGCGACGACGCAAACAACACGAAAGCAAACAACAGCAGAGCAGGGGTGCGAGCAAGCATGGCGATTCACCGGTGAAAACTTCAAGGGACGAGATGCTGGGAAGGTTCTATCGTACCTGGGAAAGGCCTTCGAAACAAAAAACGCCGCGAAAGGTAATTCCTACGCGGCGTTTTCATTTCCAGAGCGGGTGAAGGGAATCGAACCCTCGTAACTAGCTTGGGAAGCTAGGGCTCTACCATTGAGCTACACCCGCAAGGCGTACCTCTAAATATAACGTGGGGAAAATGCGGAGCAAGGATCGGCCATGGCGAATTTAAACTCGGTGCAAGTGACCAGCATTTGATCGTCCGCATGGGGCAATGCGATCGGGTCGTGCCGGTTTACTGGGCTTTGCCGTTTGGGCAATGCCTGCGTGTGGAAAAAAAACAGCATCGCCAACTGCCTGCCGCCAGCCAGCGCGCACAATTGGGAAACTCTCCCGAGAACCAAATCCCGGCCGGTGACGGTATGCTTCGAATTTGGAAGGAATCTGACCGCGTCCTTTGGATGCTGATTCTGTTGTACCTGGTGATCATGACGGTCGCCTCGTTGCCAACATTACAGCGCCGCGCCGCAGCCAGTCGTCCCGCTACCCTGCTGGAAATGGCCTGGGCCGCTGAAGGCAACCTCAGCGAAGCCGATCGTTCCGCGGCTCAGGATCGCCTGGCCACGCACCTGAAGTGGATGGAAGACAACCTTCCGAAACAGTGGGGACGCTACACCATCGCCGAGCGGGCCGCTTGGGTCTTTCAGTCGATGCACGATCGTCTGCTGACCGGCAAGTACGACGAAGACCAGAACGCACTCAGCACCGCACTGGTCGAAGGTAACTACAACTGCGTTTCCGCGACGATCCTGTTTCAAATTCTCAGCGACCGAGCAGGCTTGCCTACCGTGGCGATGCAAACCCGAGGGCACGTCTGGTGCCGCCTGTTGAGCCGCCCAGAGTTGGATATCGAAACGACCTGTCCGACCTGGTTTCTGCTGGAACCGCACGATCAAGATCAATCCCCCGCCGTCCAAGCGGCCAGCGAAGCGCGTACGCTGTCCGCGCGCGGTCTGGCCGCAAAGATCCCCTACAACAAAGCCAGCCAGTCCGCGGCGCAAGGAGACTATCCTGGCGCGATCCAGTACCTCAACTTCGCGTTGTCGTTAGACCCGCAAGACGAAGCGGCATTGCGGAACCGGAGTGCGATCCTGAACAACTGGGCCGTGGCCTGCATCACGCAGAAGGACTGCCAAACGGCGCTCGAGATCCTCGAGCGAATGGAGTCGCAGCGTCCGCATGACCCTGACCTGGAAGGGAACCGCAGTAAGATCGTCGACGCCGTGATTGATCAGTGGTGCCACCAGGGACGTTACTCGGAATCGCTTCGCCTGCTGCAAACGCAAACCGATCCGGCGAACAGCCGCCACTCGGTGCGTTCGATCTATCAGCAGTGGATTCAAGACGCGGCCAGCCGCGGCGATTGGCTCGAAGCGAAGAATGCCCTGCGTCTGGCTATCTCAGCGCATGAGAACGACCCCCTGGCCGTCGCCCAACTGCGTCGCCAGTATCGCCAGCTGACCGCCGGCTAACCGCTGAAACGGTTGGGATTCGCAGCATTCTCGCCGCATTAGGGGTATTTTCGTTTGCCCATCGTCGAATCATGACCTATTTATTTCATTAGTTCTCAGGCAAGCTTGGTGAGGAAGGTCCGCGCGGATCGGTTATTCCGTCTGTTCGGCTCACCGCTGCTGGCTGGAACCTCCTCCTTTTCCGCGTACAACCTCGTGAGCTGCCTGCTTCACGAGCTACTTCTCTTTTTTGTCTCGCTACTCTTCAGGTTGAATCCATGGCAAGCGGCGTTTTGACCACGACTGAATTTGCATTCACCACGGTTCCCAATTGCTCCGACGAGAGCGAAGCCAAAGTGCGTGCAACGGTAGGTCAGCTGATCAGCCGGATTCTGCCCAAGAAGATCACCAACGAACGGCGGCGCGACTTCCGTTATCCGTATCCGCACTTGATCTACCTGACACCGGTCGATGCCTCAGGCCAGGCCCTGAACGAACTATCGACCGTCGTCGTGGGAAAGAATATCACCGAGCGCGGAATCGACTTCTTCCATCGCGATCCCCTCCCGTATCGCCGCGTGATCCTGACCCTCGAAGCCGAAGACGGTACGCGGGCATCCATGGTGACCGACCTGCTGTGGACCCGCTTCACACGGCAAGGATGGTACGACAACGGGGGCCGCTTTCTGCAGGTTCTAACGCAAAACGGACCTTGCTAGAAGCATTGGCCGCTCGGCTGATTAGCGAATCAATCGCATCACGGCCGGGAACTTGTGGAAGATGTCGATCAGTTCCTGGCGGGTCACCGTCTTGTCGGAATTGCTATCGAGTCGATCGAAGACGTTGTGCCCCTTCTCTGGCACTTCGTCGCGATCGACTTTGCCGTCCAGGTTAGCGTCGAACTTGGTGATCAGTTCGTTGGCTTTGTCGATCACCTCTTGCGGAACTTCGCCTGGCTTCCCCTTCTGGGCCAGGCTCTCTGGATCGACCGGCACGGCAACGTCGAAGTAGCCGATCATCATTTCGTCCCAGGTCTGATCCCCCCAACGCACCGTCTTGGTTGGGTCGGGGTTGAAGATGTTCTCTTTCGAGTTGTCGTAGTGGGCGATCGCTCGCACATGCGAACCCTTGGGCATCCTCTTGGGCTCAGCCAGTTCGTAGGCCGTTTGCCAGTTGAAGTCGTACGCCGGAATGTCGATCAGAATCTCTTCCGTCCCATCATTGTCGATCCCCACATAGCGGAACGCCTTGCCACGCAGGTGCATGTGCGGCATGAAGCTGAGGATAACCGTTTCGTCACTCGGCGATGGCCTCGACTTGGCTTCCACTTTGAAGTTGTTGTCCCCCGGTGGAATCGCAATGCGATGATTCACCGCGCTGGTCGTTTTCACCTCGTACTTTACGTCCTTGGGGTCCATGAAGTTAAAACCGATCTGGCTGAGATCTTCCTGCGGTGAACCGATTGGCGTGTAGTGCATCTGAAACACCAGCCGCGAGCCGGCCGGAATGCGTTTGGCCATTCCTTCCGGGTAGTTTCGGGCCAGCTTGCCCGGCACATAGCCAACCAGGAAACCACGAGCGCCTCCTTCCAGGTCTCTGCCATCGGAACCCGGCGGCAACGCAAAGCACAAAATGTGATGCACGACCTGCAGGTTGCCGGCTTTCAACTCCGCTCCCTTGATCCACTTATCTTCGGTGAAGCCAGGGTCGGTGACGAAGTACTTGTATTTGACTTCCCCTTCGGCCGGAACCTGGTAAGGCTCCTTCGTGATATCGAGGATCAGCTCTGGCTTCTCAGGCAAAGTCCATCCTTCGACATACTTTACCGGCTCGGGCAGCCGCTTCGAATCACCTTCCGGGGCACCTGCTTCAACCCACTTCAGGATGGTGTCTTTCTCTTCTTTGCTCAGATGGCGATCGTTGGAAAAGTGCCCGTACTTCGGATCGGCATGCCAGGGAGGCATCCGCTGATCTTCGACCACTTCAGCAATCATCTCGGCCCAGCCAACCACCTCGTCGTAGTCGGTCAGGGCGAAAGGAGCGATCTGGCTTTCGCGGTGGCATTCGACGCAGCGATTTTGGAAGATTCGCGCGATCTGGTTCGAGTACGTTACTTCCGAACTCTCGTCCGCTTCCAGAATGCGTCCGATATGGCAGCCGACGGCATCGGTTTCCGGCACACTGACCTTCTTGCCAGCTAGAACTTCCTGGATGGCGATTTTCAAGTCATCACGCGAAGAGCCATCGCGGATGTTGCCCACCTGGAAGTGATCGTCGATACGGCCGCGATAACGAATGGTTCGCTCTTGATCCAACAGCACGACTTCCGGCGTTCGCTCGGCACCCACCTGGTCGGCCAGTCGGTTGGCCAGGTCTTTCAGGAAAGGGATCTCCAGCGAGTGTACCCGGGCAAACGCGGCCATCTCGGTGATCGAGTCGTGCTGGTTGGCATCGACCGCCAGGATGGCGACCTTCTGATCCTTGAACTCGTTGGCCAGTTCGCCCAGGGTGACGGTGTACCGTTTGGCAACGGGGCATTCACAGCCAATAAACGCCAGAACGACGACGTCACTAGCGGCGTAGTCCGAGAGCTTGTGTGTTTTGCCGCGGAAATCCTTCAGCTCGAACCCTTCTATCTTCTTGCCGATCGGCTGAGGTTCGATTTTCGATTCTCGTGCCCAGGCCGGCGATACCAGCAGGCAGCTCAAGGAAAAGACAAGGATGAGGCGGTACACGACGTGGGCACTCCCGAGAAATAAAGCCAGGCGAGCGAATTCCTACTTCATAAACTGTAGTGAACAGCCAGAAGTTTCGCCAAGCGTAAATTTTTCAGGTTTTTCCTGCCAACTAGAAGTTGCTCAGTCGGTTGACGCTGATGTTCACCCCTTGGAATGGCACCACTCCGTAAATGCCGCGTGTGAAGACTAGTTCGATGAACTCGTCCGCCCACAGGACAGGGCTCTTGGGGACGATCACGATGTCGGCATCGCGGATCCAAAGTTCGTCCGAAGGGGCAGGGCGTTTGCCGTACAGGGCCCCCTTCAGGTCGAGCTTGGTCGCTACCAGACGCCAGTCTTCGGCGCGGCGGAAGACGACCACTTCACGCAGGTTGGCACCCACATTCCACCCGCCCGCCATGGCGATACTTTGAATGGCGGTCGTTGGGCCGGTCAGCTCGTAGCGGCCTGGGTTGGGGACTTCCCCCAGCACGTAGATGTAACGTGGGGCTCGGTTGACCAGGACCGGCGTGACTTCGATCCCTTCGATCTCCTGGGCGTAGCGTTGGTCGATCTCGCGCTTCAGTTCATCCAGCGTCATCCCTTGGGCAGGCACGTTGCCGATAGCCGGTAGCTGCACGGTTCCTTCCGGGGTCACGCGGCTGCTGCGGCCCTGACCACCGGTACCAGCTCGGGCATCGACCGTCGCTCGCAGGTCTTCTAGCTTGGTATTCACCTGCAGCGGAGTCACGGCGATGGCTGGCACCTTGTAGTACTGTTTGTACTTCTCTTCGAGCGCGGATCGCAGTTCGTCGACGGTCCGGCGGGCAGCATGAACCTGACCCAGCAGCAAGACGGTGATGGTTCCATCGGGCTGAATGACCAGGTCGCGATCGAGATTCGGGTCGGTAAGCGATTCGATGCTGACTTTGTCCCCCACTTCCAATCGGTAGGGACGCGTCGTTTCCTGACGGGTCAAGCGATAGACGAAGTCGAGATCGTCCCCCACCCGCAGGCGATACTCAGGCACATGAGCCGTACGAGCCGGACCGACGTATTCTCCTTGGGCGAAGACCTGCCAGGGTATCGGTCGACGAGCATCCCAGTGGGGTTCTCCTTCGCACATTGGATCGGTCGAGTCGACACCGACCAGCACTTGTCGATCGTGTGGACTGCAGTTGGGGGCCATCATTTGAGCCCAGGCCGACGACGTCACACAAAGTGCGATCAAGCTGCAGAGAATCAGTTTATGAATACGCATCAGGTCGAATCCTTGACCGGACTACCAAGTTGATCGTGAGGTGGAACGTTGACGCTGGGCAACCGGTGGGACCGCTGCTTCCTCTTGCGACTGCTTCAGCCCGGCGTCACCGCGGCCATGTTGAGCCATCTGCTCAGGCGACACCCAGCGAACCGCATCGAGGCCAGCGTTCATGTTGGCGAATTGCTGGGCCGCTTCGGCTTCGAGGGAAGCACGTCGAGCCATCTCGACTTCTCCCAGCGTTTGATGCACCGAAGCGAGGTTCTGCCAGATCTCAGGCCGCGGCGAAGCCTTGACGCCTTGCAGCAGGGCCGCTTTCGCATCTTCCAGTTGACCGTAGCGAGCCAGTAGCACGCCCAGTTCGTTGGCAGCTTCGTAGTTCAAGCCATCGACGGCGAGTGCTGTTTGGAACAAGGCAATCGAGCGCGGCCCGACCAGCGTACGGTTGTCGCCGGTGGTGTTGTTGAGGTATTGCTGAATGCGACCCAGTCCAACCAGTGCCCGAGCCGTTTCCGGCATACCACCGCAAGCGACGTTCAAACGCTGTTGAGCGAAGGAGAAGTAGGCCTGAGCGGCGGTGAGGGCCGTTTCGTATTGCAGGTCCTTCCCTTTAAGAACCGGCGTGCGATGGGCATCAACCACCAGGTTCAAGTCGACATTCCCTTCCAGTTGAGCCCCAGCCGGAATGAATTCGCCTGCTTCATCCAGAGCGGCGATCGCATCGGCGAGTGCTTCGCTGTGGCGGTGCGTCTTCTCGGCGGTGTCCAGCGTTTGCGTTGCCAGACGCAGGGCCTGAATGAACTCGGCGCGGGCCGAGTAATAGGCACCTCGCTGAGCGAGGATCAAACCATGATCGACCAGCGAAGCCATGCGCCCGCGAACGGCCAGCATAGCGTGATCGACCTGGGCACGCTGCTGCATGGTTGGGGCGAAGTTCGGATTCATGACCACCGATCGGGGCGCGGCGGTATGCGACCCGAGCGGCATGTCGGCAACGTCCACTATGTTTTGCTTCGCTGGATTCAGCGTAATCTCTTGCTGGGGTGCCGGTGGTGCGAGACTTACGAACTTGGACGGCGTCTGCGACGCAGATTCCGGCTTAGGTGCTGGCAACTTGGGCTCTGCCGTTGGCTGTGAACTGCCTAGCATGTTGGGCATCGCAGGTGCCTGTGGAATGTGACGCATCGCTGGGGGTTCCAGGTCCATGTCATCGACTTCCGGCAGAAGCTGCAGCTCTGGACGGCTACTGGCCAGCGGCATTTCCGCCGGTGGTGTCGGACGTGCGGCTGGCGGAGCGGGCACGCTGCGCGGCGCTTCGATCTGCGGTGGGTTGATCGCAAGTGGTTCGAGCTGCTGGCTGGGGGCGGTCAACGGCTTCGATTCGAGCACCGAGCGCATCTGATCCGGTTGGGCCGCAATCGACTTGGCCGGAGCCGGTTGGGGTGGTACCGGCTTGGCTGGGGCTGGAGGTGTGGGAGCAGGCTTCGACGGCGCGGGCTTTGACGGCGCAGGCTTCGTCGGGGCTGGCTGCGATTGGGCAATGTTTGGCTTAGGGCCATGAATATGCGTCGGCGGTTCAAGCAGAAGCTCTTCCGGCTTTCGCGGCATGGAAGGGGCCGGCTTTGCTGGTGGTTCTGTCTGGGGCGATTGTTCGGGCTGTACCGACTTTTCGATCTTTAGCGGAAAGCGAATTGATTCAAGCGAAGTTGGCTTGTCCGATGGTTTCGATTTGGCAACCGGAGGAAGACGCTTAGGGTTGGCGTAAGGATTGTTGACGATGTTCTCGTGCGCTTCACTGATTTCAAGATGAGCCGCTAGTTGTGCCATCGGGCGTACATCGTCCGGCGCATGAAAACGGTTCGGTGCGCTGGCCGGCGACTTCTCGTCAGTGTGCTTGGCCACCGTCGAATCGCTTCCACAGCCGACGATCAGCATGATCGTCAGACTCAGGGCAATCCCAACGCAGCTGGTTGAGGGCAGAGGTCGGTCCATCGGTCCATCCATGAAGTGTCTCGTGATGCAGCCCATTGCCATCCGTGCAGCGGCGCATCGATTCCTAAACACGGAATCGACCAAACGATTTCAATGCAATCACTCAAACCAACCACGTCAGACATGCTAGTCGGAAGGTGGGGACGCATACGTGATACATGCCCTAGGAGGGGAACGTTCCGGATAATCGTTACAGGCCAATTGGATCTGCCTGGAGGGCTGAAATGATCCGTGGAAAGAAATATTGTTTTCGTAGTATGTAATCATTCGCACACCGTTAAATGTGATCTACCTTTGCTTGACCTGAATATTTCAGTGGCTTCGCTGTAAGCGTGTGAAAGAGCACTACATTGACACCCGGCACCAAAATTCAACCCGAATCCTTACCGACTCGCAGCCAGGTTTTGGTTGTTGACGACGATAGGCTCATTCGAACTCTGATTCGCGAGTTTCTGACGCGAGAAGGGTACGAAGTGGTTACGGCCGAGAACTGCCGTCAGGCGCTCGAGGTGTTGGAAGAAGAAAAGCATGAATTCAAGTTCCTGGTCACCGACTGGGAATTGCCCGACGGTTCAGGCATCGATCTGATTCGTCATGTGCGGCACGTGGTCAGCTCGCACTACATGTATATCGTGATGGCCACTTCTCACGGCAATCGCGAAAGCCTGACCCAGGCTCTTAACGCCGGGGCCGACGACTTCCTGGCCAAGCCAATCGATCGCGGCGAACTGGTCGCACGTATGCGATCGGGGCAACGCATTCTGGCCTTGGAAACACGATTGACTCACCTGGCCAACAACGACCTCTTAACTGGGCTGCCGACACGACGTGTGTTTGAAGACATGGTGGCCAAGGAATGGAGCCGTTCGCGTCGCTATCGTTTGCCGCTGTCGTGCGTGATCTTCGATATCGACTACTTCAAACGAATCAACGACGTGCATGGTCATGCCGCCGGCGACCAGGTCTTACGCGAAGTAGGACGAGTATTCGCCGATTCGGTACGCAAGTCGGATATCATTTGCCGATATGGTGGCGAAGAGTTCTGTGCCGTCTTGCCCGAGACCTCGGCCGCTCAAGCGTGCGTCTGGGCCGAGAACCTCCGCAAACGTATTGCCGAGACCGAAATCATCCTGGATGCGGCTGTCGTGAACGTGACCAGCAGTTTCGGGGTTGCCGAGGCAATGGCCGAAATGGAGGATCTGGATAACCTGGTCGAGGCCTCCGATCAATGCCTGATCGAAGCCAAGCAAAAGGGACGCAACCAGGTTGTCTCGTTCAACAAGCTACAGAATGCGGTCTCGAGCGACGCATCGGGTCATCTCGATTTCGTGTTCGGCGGAGCGGTTTCCTCCGACGCGATGACCCCGGTGATCAGCACGGTGACGCCTGATTCGAGTGTTATCGATATCAGCCAGTTCTTTTTGAACTACCGCATCCCTTCCGCACCGGTCGTCGACCACGATGGCAACCTGGTGGGGATTGTCTCGGAGAAGGATTTGATGTCGGTTGCCAGCCGGCCGAATCCTCATGAGATCACTATCGCCGAAGTGATGCGGAAGAACCTGATCTGCTACCCGCCGAACATTCCTTTGAGTGTTGTCTGGGAATTTCTGAATCGTGTTTCGATTCGTACCGTCTTGATCACCGAGAACGGCAAGGCCCTGGGGATCCTCAGTCGGCAAAGCATTTTGCGGTGGCTTGCCAACACAACCTGGAAACAGAGCGGCCTGCCTGGCGTGGCCGGCAACGCTTCGAGTTCGTCGTCGAAACGACTGGAATTAGCGGCCAAACTTCTCGCGGAAACGTCGCGTCAGTTGACCAACGACGTGGAAGTTCGCTCGGAAGATGAACACGCTGCGATGGTTATTGGTACGGTCTCGAAGATGCAGGACCTGATGACCGATCTCCTGGAAACTGTTCGCGGAGATTGCGGGAACAGTTGTGGAGCCATGTCGCTGGGGGCGACGTTCAGCGCGACCGATTTCTAAACGTTATCGCACCCAAATCTGATAACGCCATTGGATCGTCTTCGGGAACGGTTCGCCGTCGAGCGAAGCGTTTACCTCGAAACCATTGGCCGACGCCGGTAGCTCAGGCGTGGGGAATTGCTCTTGAGCAATCACATCCACACACACTTCGCTGCCGTTGATGTTCCAAACCCATGGGCCATCCCGTTCCAGTTTGGGATCGATCTCGTCTTCCATCGCACTGCCGTAGTGGCTGCAAATCCGCATCGGGTAGTCCTTCATGCGGCACGCGACCGAGAAATGAATTCCGCCTGGCTCGGCCATCGGTTCGACCGCTGCCGACCAGTGGCTATCGCCCGCCATTCCCACCAGCAGGGCGACCGTTCCTTCCTTGCGTTCTTCCAGGTGGATCTCTTGAAACGGAGGACTCTCCGGCCACGGCTCCTGGTCGTCCCCTTCGATGGAAACGAACAGCGGGATGCATTCGTCCCCCTGGACCAAGGCGATGATGTGACCGAAGCGATCTTTCTGCTTCACGAAATTAATGAACAGGCCGACGCCATCTTCGCGAATGGATTCAACGAAAAAGCCCTCGGCATCGGTGGACGATTCTGACACGAGTTGATGTTCCTGGTGGTTAGTTCTGCGGCGATTCCTGCCCGACTCGCCAGCGTAGGTAGGCATCGAGGAAGCCTTGGATTTCGCCGTTCATGACGCTATGGAAGCTGCCCATGTAATAGCCGGTCCGGGCATCCTTCACGCGCTGATCGGGGTGCAGGAAGTAATTGCGAATCTGCGAGCCGAAACCGACCTTGGCTTGGGTCTTATACTTTTCGGCCTGTTGGCTTTCGCGACGTTCTTCCTCGACGCGCGCGATTCGCGAACGCAGCATCTTCCAGGCCTGGGCCCGGTTCTTATGCTGACTGCGTTCCTGTTGGCACTGCACGACAATGCCGGTGGGAATATGCGTCAAGCGAATAGCGCTGTCGGTCTTGTTCACGTGCTGACCACCAGCACCGCTGGCCCGGAACGTGTCGACACGTACGTCGTCTTCATCGATATCGACTTCTTCGCTATCGGGAATCTCAGGCGAAACGTCGACCGCTGCGAAGCTTGTCTGGCGTTTGCCTTCCGAGTTGAACGGGCTGATCCGCACCAGGCGATGCATGCCGGTTTCCCCTTTCAGGTAACCGTAAGCCATGGGCCCGCGAACGACGAAGGTGGCATTGTTGATGCCAGCCTCTTCGTTGTCGGTGCGGTCGATCAGTTCGACGTCGTACTCGTTCTGATCCGCCCAACGACCATACATCGTGAGCATCATTTCTGCCCAGTCGTTGGCATCGGTACCACCATCGCGCGCGTTGATCGTGACGATCGCGCCGCAATTGTCGTACGGTCCATCGAGCAGCGCTTTGAGCTCGAGCGTTTCCAGGTCGTTTTCCAGTTTCTCGATCGTGCCGGGAACTTCCGCGGCCAGGGATGCATCTTCCTCGGCCATTTCGAGCATGACTTCCAGGTCTTCGATACCCGACAGGCACTCTTCCATCGGTTCGACCAGGCTCTTGAGCGACTTCATCTGGCCGACCGTTTCCTGGGCTTTCTCCTGGTTGTTCCAGAAATCGGAGGCCGACATCCGCTCTTCAATTTCCTGCAGTTGCTGCTGCTTGGCAGCGTAGTCAAAGAGAGTCCTTTAACTGAAGGAGTCGCTGACGAATGCTCTCTGCTCGATCGTAAAACTCGCGTTCCATGGTGGATCCGAGAAAGGTGTGGGGGTGTTCTTGTGGGAGCGAAGTCTTCCTGTCCCCTCTCCCTCGCAGGGAGAGGGGACAGGAGTTGTGTTAGTCGTTCAATTCGAAGATCGCTTCGATTTCCACGGTCATACCAGCTGGCAGGGCATTCACGCCGATGGCGCTACGTGCGGCGATGCCGCAATCTTCGCCGAAGACCTGCTTCATCAGTTCGCTGAAACCGTTGATCACCGCCGGCTGCTGCGTGAATGTATCTTCGCAGTTGACCATGCCGAAGGTCTTCACCAGACGCTTGATCTTGTCGAGGCTGCCCAGGTGCGCCTTCAACGTGGCGAGCATGGCCAGCCCGGTTTGACGAGCGGCGGCGTTGGCCGTGTCCTGATCGACATCGACGCCCACTTTGCCGAGCTGAAGCGAACCGTCGGGGCTCAAAGGGCCATGTCCCGAGAGGTAAACCAGGTTGCCGACCGTGACCGCTGGCTTGTACAAACCCATTGCCTTAGGGGCCGGCGGAAGTTCCACGTTCAAAGCATCCAGGTTGGCATCGAAGCTCATGATGATTCTTTCGGTTAAGTGTTCTTCTATAGTCCCCTCGCCCCTGCGGGGAGAGGGTTAGGGTGAGGGGGCGAAGCAGGTACACGCATCACCAACCCTTTCCATGGTCCTCTTCCTTGGGAAGAGAGGGAAATACGTTGTGGGCTATTTCTTATAAACGTCGTCTGGGTTGACCAGGCGCGTTTCGACGATCTTGGTTTCGGTGGGGCCTACTTCACGAAAGAAGCAAGTTCGATACCCTTCGTGGCAGGCCGCTCCTTTTTGTTCCACTTTCAGCAGAACCGTATCGGCATCGCAGTCGATCAGCACCTGGCGAACCTGCTGCTGGTGGCCACTCTCTTCCCCTTTGCGCCACAGCTTGTTGCGGCTGCGACTGAAGTAGACAGCCCGGCCGGTGGCCAGGGTCTCTTGAAAGGCCTCGCGGTTCATCCAGGCCATCATCAGCACCTCGCCATTGTCGGCATCTTGCGCAATCGCAGGCACCAGACCGCCGGCCTTTTCAAAGTCAGGCTCGCGGGGGAGGGAGATCGACATCGCAGGTTACTCGTAATTCAGTTGGCCAGGTCAAAGGAAATCAATTCGGTTAAGTGTGGCCGTTTCTGCCGCAATGGGCAACCGGGTAAGAGGGAAAGGCTGGTGCGCAGGACGTCGTAAACCCGCACGAGCACGAAGCTTCGCCGCAGGATCTGGCGGTGGTACTGCTTGCCGCTGCTTAGCACGCCCAGGCAGACTTGAGCGTGGCCCCCGGGGTGGTGTTGGATGCGGTGAGGGTTGGGGTATCTGGTGTTGTTTGGACCTTGATACCCGCCGGCAGTCAGCCGTGTGCCCGCGTTCCGGTCCCCTCGCCCCTGCGGGGAGAGGGTTAGGGTGAGGGGTTTTCTTGTTGGGTGGCGACTCTTGCGTGGGTAGTGATCTGGTAAGGATCGCGTCGACATCGATCGTTTTCGGACGAAGGTTGTTGAACGATTCCTCGCGCCGCGTAAAGTTACCGTGCGCATCGACGCGGAAGCGAGGAACGCTCGGTCGTTGTTGGATGGCCTCGTGCATCTCTTGGTCGAGGGAATCAAGTGGTGGCGGCGTTCGCTCTTTCGTCTCTTGCGCTTTCTGCAGCGCGGCGATCTCCGCTTCCAGTCGCTCGATCTCAAGATCGGCCTGGCGGATTTCTTCGAGCAGATCTTCGCCGATCTTTCGAATGTGGTCGGCGTACGGCGTGGGGTAGCGTTCGCTCTCCGGGGTTTCGTGGGGGTGGGACATGGTGGTACTTCCTCTGAAATGAGTTGGTGTGGCCCACG
>NZ_PUIA01000084.1 GCF_002967715.1 Blastopirellula marina | reverse complement strand
AGACCGGATTAGCTTCCGCAACGATCCCCAAATCGGCGCCGCCGCCAACGCCTACTTCATGCCACTGCGAGTTTTGCAGAAAGCTTTGCTTGTTGGGCAAGTAGACCAGATCACCGGCCGCGCCCCGGGCGCCTTTGCCAAGCTGAGTGGCGTTGCTCGAGAGTTGGGCTGTGGCTAGCTCGTTGGTGAGCGACGCCGGCAGATGCAGCCGATTGACGTCGATCGCTTGGGCGCCGGGGATGAGTTCGGCCTCCGGATCGCCAGGCGGGCGAGTCAGCGAGAGATAGGCGAACAGGTCGATCAGCTCTTGCTCGCTCAGTTGCTTTTCGAGTCCTTCCGGCATCAGCGACAACTGGCTGACGCGGATCGCCTCGACATCGTCGCGAGGAATCGTCTCCAGCTTGCCACCTTGCAGTTTCAACACGACGCGTTGCTCGTTGTCTTCGACCATCAGGCCGGTCAGCGCGCGACCATCGGCGGTCAGGACCAAGCGGCCTTGATAGTCAGGCCCGATCACCAAACTAGGATCAAACA
>NZ_PUIA01000083.1 GCF_002967715.1 Blastopirellula marina | reverse complement strand
CTTAGGAGCTTCAGTCCGTTCGGGCTTACCAATCAACTCAAATTCTGGGTATGGCGAATTCGCCGTCGCAAGAGAAAGTACATAAAAGTGCATTGCTATCTAAAATCCTAGGTCAACCCCAGGAATCCTTCGGCGAAGTTCGGGTTGCTGGTAATAGTTGTGGATGTATTTGAGAAGCTCGTCTTTTGTAAGGTTAGGCGTTCGGCCGGGCGGCACTGCTGGGTATTCATGATCTTGGGCGCCACTGTCGTCTGCGACCGTGCTCTTCAGTGGACTGAAATGAGTGGGGCGGCATTTAGGCACGTTCAGGCAATTTTGATCGATATATTCTTTTGACATCCTGCCGACGAATCAAGATGCTGCTCAATGGAGGGCCTTTCCGAAGGCGAGAGACACTGTCGCAGACGACAGTGGCACCCGAAAAGAGAAGCCGAAAACAGTGCCACCCGGCCGTTGTCGTCGTGCTACCGGTGCGCGATGACGGAAAGTCGAACGCGCAAATTCGCAATGCATCCGGAGAAGTTCGCTGCGAAATTGAAATCCCTGTAAGCTTCCGTGGCGGAAATGGGTTTGTGGACGCTTATTATGTAAACGGAGAGCTCACGGCAATATTCGTTCGCCCGGGGCGCGACTTCGCTT
>NZ_PUIA01000082.1 GCF_002967715.1 Blastopirellula marina | reverse complement strand
CTCGTTGACCAGCTGCGGCGTAACCGCCTGGCCGCCGCGGCGCACGTCTTGCGCCGCAGCCGATAGCAAATTGATCGACAAAGTCGCCGCAATCGTCACAACCGCCAAGGGTGCATAGGCAAGCTGCGTAAGCTTTCCAGAGATCGAAAACAGGCTAGCTGCGTTGCGATTGTTGGTCGACATAAATATCTAACTTTTCAATAGTTAACGCAGATGATGAAGCGCCCGTACACGTTGCCGCCGACGGCTGGGATTTCTAAAATCACGCTGTCTGGACGCATCCCCATATTTTAGTGCCATTCGGCGTTTGGGGGCGACAAAATTGCATTTTCCGTTCGCACTCCGAGTAATCGGCTTCGTCTCGACAACCCGTAGCCGGCCAGTGATTTCAGCCCAGTAGAGGATCGCTTCGTGGCAAAAACCCGCAACCTTGGCGAAGTACTTCAAGAGTTTAAGCAACAGCGACTGGTGATGCAGCAAGAGTTGCAGAAGGTCATCGTCGGCCAGGAAGACGTCATCGAGCAATTGTTCGCCGCTATCTTTACTCGCGGACATTGCC
>NZ_PUIA01000080.1 GCF_002967715.1 Blastopirellula marina | reverse complement strand
GAAAGGGATCTATGAGCTGGACGTGGCGCCCGAGGTGGGTGAGCATTCGATTATCGGCCGCGGTTGGTGGTCAATTCATGACGGCGCTTCCGATGGCGTGGTGCCGGTCAAAAGTGCCCGGCTTCCCGGCGTCGACTCGGAAGTGATGATTTCCGCGACCCACACGCATCTCAACAAGCACCCCGGCGCAATTTGCGAAGTGCTGCGGATCTTGCAAGTTCACGCCGACCAACTCCCCTGGGTTCAGCCGCATCTGGTGGGGCAGTGCGAACCCAAATAGTCGATTTGCGTGATTTCTTTGCTCTTGAACCGGCGAAAAGCTGCCCCTTGCGCAAAAGATTGAGTTCGCGGGAATGAACGAGCCCGCGACTCGCGAACTAGTTGTGGCGGCCTTAGCCGAGAAGCTTGCTCAACGGCCCGTTTGGCGTTTTGGGACAATATTGCGGCACAATCAGACATCGTTGCGGAATTGTTCCCAATTCGAAGCGTTTAAATCACCTTCCAATGCTTTCCTCACGCGTCCTCCTTCGACTATCATA
>NZ_PUIA01000079.1 GCF_002967715.1 Blastopirellula marina | reverse complement strand
CCGCTAAACCAACGTACGCGTTGCCCACGTACGTTGGTTTAGCGGCATCCTTTCCATGCTATTGTCTTCACAGCAGCGTTGAAACAATCAGCGCTGCCGACATTGCAGTCACGCCAACCAGGACGAGGCTATGTACGAATAGTGAGGCGATCTTTGCCTTTTGCATCTCCAGATCTCCTTGCTTGGCTGCGATAGCGATTGCTCTGGCTCGTGGGGCACTCTTTTGCGATGTCATCGTTTTCCTCCTGAAAAAAGGGTGCTGCCAAACTAATAGCATCCTGTAGCATCCTGCGTGCCGAAACGGACCCGGATCACGGCGAATCACCTAAGTCCCACCATAGGCAAGAGTTGGTCGCTACGTTTTCACGACATAGAGATCCGCGCATGTGGGCGCGAGCGGCAAGTGTCTCATGCTTGCGTCTCAGAATGAGACGCGTCGGTCGTAGATCGGAGCTTCTCTTGCCAGGCAAAGTGCAAAGCATGCTGTCGTCGCTAGCCCGCTTCAAACGGGAACGACTCGTCG
>NZ_PUIA01000078.1 GCF_002967715.1 Blastopirellula marina | reverse complement strand
ATCCGAGATAGGCGACCGACATCAACAGGCTCCAGCGAATCGCCAAACCGAGCGTGCCATGTTCGCTCTCGTGGAGATAGTCGACCCGACTGGCGGCGACGTCGTCCCAATGGTCGATCGTCTCGCCACGCAGCTCTTGGGCGAACTCGCGTGACCCCAAAACCAGAGACTGCGTCTCGGCGAAGGTGACTTGCGCGGCTGCGGCCGGCGTGACCTGATAGTCGGCGGTCGCTGCGGTCCATGAGGTTTGACGCAGATCGTTGGCGATCGGTACGACAAATCCCAAGGCGGTCAGGCCTACGACGACAGCAAGGTGTTTGACTAACAAGATCGCCTCCCAATTCTGTATGGCTGAAGGCGTCTTGCCGCGATGTGCGATGAAAATCATTTCCCCGCGGGTTTTGGTTCGTTCTCCCAGAAAAGGCAATTGCTGCGCCAGAGCAGGAGAATCGCTAGAAAGCCGTTTTTTGCGGCAATCTAAGAGGAGATTGCCGGTTGTGCGGAAAACCG
>NZ_PUIA01000077.1 GCF_002967715.1 Blastopirellula marina | reverse complement strand
AGTTCCAGCAGCTTGGTCCTGGCATCGGCAAGCGGCGTCGATAGACCGCCAGCCAGCTGCGCGAGCGACTGCTTCAGCCGGGCATCTCCTTCGGCGTCGATTACGCCGAGCACCGCTTCAGCCTGGGTCAGATCGAGTCGCCCGGCGAGAAATGCCCGCAGAGTGAACTCGCCTGGCTCGGCCATCCGCGCCCCATTGCGACAGGCGGCGGCGACCATCTCTTCAAGCAACGGACGCGAGCCGATCGTATGGATCTCGATCGAAGGTTGCCGAGTATAGCTGCGCTGATTGGGCCAGTAATAGAGATCACAGGCCAGGCGAAGACCCGCGATACTTGCCGTCGCCGCCGATAATGCGGCGGCGCTGCCGAACGCAGCAGGCGGATCATGAAGTTCGATCCAGGTTCGCACGCAGTCATAGGCACTTTCGCCGCTGATGCGTACCACTCCCCGCAGCGCGCCGTTGCCTCCGCTTACGATCGCCACGATGGTGTCATCCAATGCGGCCGACAAAGACGCTTGTCGCTATCGCTA
>NZ_PUIA01000076.1 GCF_002967715.1 Blastopirellula marina | reverse complement strand
CCAGTCGAGAGCGAGTAGCCCGCGAACGGGTAGAACGCGTTCAAGCCGCGCTCGACGCACGCCAGAGTTTAGAGCCGAAAATGGAACGCCGCGAGAAAGGCTCGGGCAAGAACGCCCGCGCATCAACGACCGATCCCGAGGCACGCAAGATGAAAATGGGAGACGGCGGCTTTCGGCCAGCGTTTAACGTGCAGTTCGCGACGACGACGGAAACGGGCGTCATCGTCGGCGTCGATGTGACCCAGGAAGGAACCGACGGCGGTCAGCTTCTGCCGATGTACGAACAAATCGCCCAGCGTTATCAACAGCATCCGCAGGAATATCTAGCGGACGGCGGGTTCGTGAACTTGGCGGCGATTACGCATCTGGAAGCGAACGGAACGGCGACTTACTTGCCGATCGTCGATGAAGCGAAGAAGCGTGAGAAAGGGCAAGATCCGCACGCCCCCGTGAAAGGGGACAGCGAGGGAGTCAAAGCATGGCGAGCGCGAATGGGAACCGAAAATGCGAAAGCGATTTATAAGAACCGAGCCAGTTCCGCTGAACTCTCCAACGCAAGCTGTCGCAATCGCGGCCTGTGGAGCTTCAACGTCCGCGGCCAAATCAAAGCCAAATCGGTCGCCCTCTGGCACGCCATCGTCCATAACTTCCACCGCCTCCTGGACCTAACCCGAAAGGCGACTGCAGCCACCTAAAATAGGA
>NZ_PUIA01000075.1 GCF_002967715.1 Blastopirellula marina | reverse complement strand
GAGTTCCTGCTGTACGATTCGTCGGTCGATGGCGCGATTCCGCCGGCCAACCTCGTCGACGGCCTGACCGACCTGACGCTGCTGACCCGCGAAACCGCCGTGCTGCCGGACGGTCGTTACAACTTCAAGTTGGAAGTGGGCGATCGTGCGGGCAACATCAGCTTTGACTACCTGTTGAACGTGACGATCGACACGGTCGCGCCGCTCGGCGACGCCCCTGACTTGCTCGCTTCGAGCGACAGCGGGATGTTTGACAACGACTGGGTCACCAACGTCGATACGCCGACCTTCAACGGAACCGGCGAAGTCAACTCGACCGTCTTCCTGTACGCCAATGACGAACTGGTCGGTCAAACGATCGTCAACGCCGACGGCACGTGGAACATCGAAACGACCGCCCTGGAAGATGGCGTCTATACGATCTCGACGGTTTACGAAGACTTGGCCGGCAACCGCAGCGACGCCCAAGTCGCCGACATGCAGTTGGAAGTCGACACCTATGTGCCGA